>JAHJOQ010000159.1 GCA_018820315.1 Candidatus Zixiibacteriota bacterium
ATTTCGGACGTGAAAGAGCTTGATGAATCGAGTAATCGGAGTTATAATACGCAAGACGCATCTGAAGAAGATGCCAATTGAGACAAGATAGTCCTGTTCCGCGAATTCTGAAATGATTCCACAACTACTGACGGAGCGAAATAGCGCTCGGCAAGCTGACAAACTATCTACGGGTTGCCGCCGGACAGGATAGCGATGGTGGCAAATATGGGAACTCCTGACCGTGTTTCACTGTTTATAGTTGTTGAAACGTGTGACGCGCGCGGAGAAGCCGGGTCTCATCAAGACTTACTTTGCAACGCCGATACTGTCGATAATATAGCGAAACGATATACCAGAGCAAACGTACACCAACAGAACTGCAGTATGGGATAGGCCGATGGAGTTCTACGAGAATCTCGCAGACAGATATGATCTAATGACCCGTTTCGATCAGCGGATCGTGAAGGATGGGAATGTCCTCCATGCCTGGATCGAGAAGCACGGCATCAAGTCGGCGATTGATGTCGCGTGCGGCACAGGGCTGCATTCGATACTGCTGGCTAAGATGGGTGTCCAGACTGTCGGTACCGATATTTCCAAACCGATGCTCGATCGCGCGAAAGAGAATGCTGCTCGGCAGGATGTCGTTGTCGATTTCCGGCAGGTCTCGATGGAGCATCTCGGTGAGTCGGTCGATCAGCGTTTCGATGCACTCTTCTGTCTCGGCAATTCTCTTCCGCACATTCTCAATGTCTCTGATCTGGCGACGGTTGTCAGATCGTTCTCAGAGAGTGTTGTTCCGGGTGGTATCGCCGTGCTGCAGCTTATTAATTACCATCGTGTGCTCGAAAACAAGAAACGGCTTGTCGGCATCCACAAGGTCGGCGAAACGGAATTCATCCGATACTACGACTTCTTCCCGGATCACCTGCGATTCAACATTCTGATGATCGATTCACGCAACGGATCTCAGCTGCGCGAACTCGAGAGCACGAATCTCTATCCATACACAAAAGCCGAGCTCGAACCACACATTCTGAAATCAGGCTTCCGGTCGATTGAATGCTACGGTGACATGATCTTCACGCCCTACGATCCCGAATCCTCGACCGACCTCGTCATCTGCGCCAGAAGGTAGGTCGAAACCCTCGAACGATGCGCGCAGCGCAGAGTGCGGTTTCGACTCTGTATCCGGCAGTACGTCGAAACCCTTGCGGTTTCGATACTCCAGAGTTATACTCTGCCTCATGACGAACATCCGTCGCTATTTTAAGGAAGGGCAGCTGTACTTCACCACGCATGTTACATACGAACGGCTGCCAATCCTTGTAGATTATGCTGGCGACCTACTCCGTGCATTTGAATACGCAAACGGTACGCTGCCGCACGAGATGCTCGCCTGGGTCATCTTGCCGGATCACTTTCACGCCATAATTGATCCAAAGGGCTCAAGCCTGTCCGCAATCATAAAACTCGCGAAACTGAAGTTTTCGGGCAGCTACAGAAGCGCTAAACACTTGAAGTCAGGCCGCGTCTGGCAATATCGGTTTTGGGATCACGTCATTCGCAGTGAATCGGATTTGAGTGCACATATCGATTACATTCATTACAATCCCGTCAAACACGGCATTACACGTAAACCCGCGGATCACAAGTTTTCGACAGTTCACAAATTTCTGGAGCTTGGAAATTACTCTAAGGATTGGGGTGTTCATGATGATCCTACGCATGGTGCGAATATCGGTGAATGATTGAAGATGTCGAAACCGCAAGGGTTTCGACCTACAAACTTAGGATTGCTTCTCCCTCCATAATGATTGACTTTGCTTAGTGCGCATTGTACTTTTGCATTCAGTAGCCGATTCTCGAAAAGCTGCATCAAAGGGCTTGACAGACTCCAGAGCCGAAAGGAGCAGAAGATAATGGATGAAGTGCGGAGATTCATACGGTTCGTCTTGCCAGGTGTCGTATGCATAACGGAGCTAACATTGATGCTTCTAATTTCTGACTACTGCAAGACTGCAGGCTTCCTTGAGCAAATAGCCGACTACAACGTGGGCACCGCCTTTGCTCTCTTCCTCGGCAGCGGCGCATTAGGCTACATATTTGCTCAATTCTATTGGGCATTTGTGTCTGTAACGGATCTCAATGTCGACCTGCGACAGGCAATTCGCGGTCTGAATAGGAGATTCGTCTTGATTCTAACGCAGGAGGCGACCGATCAAGGGTATCGCGAGCTCAATGATGGGGAAGTCGACAAACTGAGCAAGTGGGAAGTTGGGTCCCTTGTCTCGTCATATTGGGCTTCCATTCCCAGCAAGAGCGGAAAGACAAGAGACGATGATCATCCCCTACCAATGCGATTGGTAGATGTGATGCATGGTCTTGGAACAACGCTCGTAGGCACAACCTTTTCGTTCTTAGTTTGGTTCGTGCTGCATTTTTATGTTTTGATACTACGTCCATTGGACTTAGCAAACACACTCTTGCCATTCTTGATTTGGGCGATGCTGTGGTGCGTGTTTGGTTGTGCTTTCAAATCCACTCTGCACAAATATACTGTGGTCAATTGCTCACTTGTCACCACAGCCATTATGAAGGATTGTGACCGTGGTTACGGCGAACCTGTGCAACTATATCTATATCTGACAGACCGGTTGCTGCATAGGCGCAGACGTCATTAGCGAATTGTCGAAACCGCGCGGATTCTGACGTTTAGGACTCGGGCAGATGTGGACATCTGCCGCGCACAGAACACAAATCCGTCATCGCGAGGAGCTAAGCGACGTGGCGATCTCTATGTCGCATCAAAGTGCACACAGGAGCTCTGCTCCTGTGACTATCGCATAGAAGAGCGCAGAGGCACAGCCTCTGCTTTCACATTTGAGGGTCGCGGAGATTGCCACGCTTCGCTCGCAATGACGCGATTCGAGGTTTATCTATAAACCAGGCAGACGGAATACAGAGAGTAGGCAGAACCACTCCGCTTCGCTTCGGGATTCTGCCCTACCGAAGTTTGCCCGCAATCATAAATTGCAGACACAACGAAACGAATTCACCTTGACCTTGGTTGATTCTATACATATTCTATCGGATTATGAACATTAACTGACGGAGGGATATTCGATGTATAGATTCTTGATAGTTGTCGTTTCGATTCTGGCATTGTCCACAAACCTCTACGGCGACCTTGCGCCATCGCCGACCGAGACATTCACGCTCGATAACGGCATGACCATTATTCTCAAAGAGAACCACTCGTCGCCGATGATCACGTCGATAGTGTTCGTCAATGCCGGTGCGCGCTACGAAACCGACTACAACAACGGCGTCACGCATTTCCTCGAGCATCTTATGTTCGACGGCACCAAGAGCCGCAACCGCGAGGAGCTCAACGAGACCGCCGAGATGTATGGTGGTTATATCAACGCTTTCACGCGCGAAGATCTGACAGCGTACATGATCCTGATGCCGAAAGAAAATATCGATATCGGTCTTGATATCCAATCGGACCAGCTTTTCAATTCGATCATCCCGGAGGAGGAGCTTCCCAAAGAGCGAAAGATCGTAATCGAAGAGATGAAGATGAGTATCGACAACCCCGACTATCAGGCTGAGGCATTCACACGCAATACAGTCTACCATGGAACACCGTACGTGCGACCTGTGCTCGGTTACGAAAACATCATCTCGACCATTCCGCGCGAACGGATAATGGAATACTATAAGACCTATTACATGCCGAACAATATGACCGCGCTGGTGATCGGTGATTTCGAAACTGCCGATATGCTTGCCAAGTTCGAGAAATACTATGGCATGCAGACCGCGCAGCCGCTGCCGGAATTCGACAAGGTGGAACTCTCAATTCCAGCGGGTAAGAAGATCAAGCGTGCTGAGCTTGAGACTACCGACACGAAAATCGATATTGCGATGAACGCGCCGCATTTCACCGATCCCGATTATTTCGCATACTATCTGCTGGCTGAATATCTCGGGTCGGGAGACATGTCGCCTTTAGACAAGACTTTCACCGAAGGCGAAAACCCGTTTGCGCAGTCGGTCAGCGCGTCGCTTCAGACTCAGCGCGATTTCTCGCTCCTTCACATTTCAGCGACGACCGATATGCCGGAGAATGCCGACAAGATTCTGAGCGGCATCGATGATCTGTTTGCGAACATTGATAATGTCATTCCATCTGAGAAAGACCTTCACGGTCTCGTTGTCTCTCTCAAAACGAATGACATCTATCTCCGCGAAAAGCTCCACTACTATGGCATTATTGTCGCTCCAATGATGGTTTCTACGGGATATGAGTTTTTGGAGAATCTTATTCCGAACCTCGAAAAAGTGACTCGCAGTGATTTGAAACGCGTCGCAGCCAAGTACTTCACACCCCTTTCCTACACCGGAACGGTCGTGACTCCGAAAAGCGAAGCCAAAACGGAAACAGCGACTGCATCCAATACCGAATACAAGAAGGAAGTGCTGCCGAACGGCCTGACCGTTGTGATCAAGAGCAATCCCGACAGCAGAGTATTCGCGGTGAACATCATCGGCAAGAATCGATCCGCTATGGAGCCGGAAGGCAAGGATGGCATCACCGATTTTGTAAATCGTGTGATGACAGAGGCAACATCGACATACGACAGCGATCAACTCGCCTCAGAGCTGGCATCAATTGGCGCGAATCTGACGGTCACGGATAATCCGTATATCCCCTACGATGATTTCTACACAACGAACCAGTATGCTTTTGTGAAATTCGAGACTATCGATGAGTTCTCCGACAAAGGCATGGCGCTGCTGTCCGACATGATCAGGAATGCGGTGTTCACCGAGGAAGATGTCGAACAGACGCGCAGGCAGATGATGGGATTTCTAGGCAGGTCATCCGGTTCGCCGCGAGAACAATGCCGTAATGCGTTCAACGAGTCTCTCTTCCCGAACAGCGCTTACTCGAAACCAATCATGGGCTCGCAAAGAACGATTGCCGGCATCACGAGAGATGATCTGCTGGCCTATTACAAAACGTTCTACTCACCCGGAAACATGATTCTGAGCGTCTGCACAAATGGTTCAATCGATGATGCAATGGCGAAGTTAGTTAAGTACTTCGGCGACATGGAACCGGTAGAGAGTCCTGCGATCATAGTCGGCGAACCGATTCAACCATCTTCTGTTCTCGCAAAGAACGTCCCGATGGATAAGGAGCAGGTCTACATCTACATCGGCGGCCCCACACCCGGAATTCAGAGCGAAGATGCGCCGGCATTGAAGGTCGCCGGAGCCATTCTCTCCGACCGGATGTCACTCGAACTGCGCGAGAAACAAGGCCTGGCGTATAGCGTCGGAGCTTCGGCATCATTTGACAAGGATTTCGGATGGTACGTTGCGGTTATGGGAACCGGCATAGATAATTACGAAACGGCAAAAGATGGCATGCTTGCGGAGATAAAGAAACTCCAGGAGGGAGCAATCGATCCTGATGAGTTGACGAAGGCTAAGAACTCGCTCTGGGGATCATCACTCACGAGAAATTTGTCGAGAGTCAATCAGGCTTACTACATGGGCGTGAACGAATACCTGGGTGTCGGCTACGCCTTCAGCGATAACTGGATTGTCGATCTTCGAAAGGTCACCGCCGATGACGTTCAGCGTGTGGCTAAGAAGTACTTCTCGACTGAGAAGTACGTGATTGCAACGGCGGGACTGCCGGAGTAGCAGTATCAGAAGAATTTGACGATTTCGACCATTTCTCTGACGGCCTTGTCGAAACCGGTCATAACTGCGCGCGAAGTAATATTGTGACCAACAACATATTCTGTGATCGCGGTCTCTGAGAGCACGGGCACGATGTTGGCGTAACCGAGGCCGCCGCTCGCCCTTACCATGAGTTCCGCCTTTTTCGCGGCATCTGCAGTCTTTGCAATCCTGCCAAGCTCCGCTTCGACATTCTCCTGGGATTTCGCTTCAGTATAGTGATTCGCGAATATCTCGATCCCATCAAGTCCGAGTTTCACGGCATGTTTTACCGAATCAGCCTCAGGCTCAACGACCGCAAATACCCGGCACCCAGCAGCCTGAAGTTGCTCGACCACGCCTCGAACTTCGTCACCGTGTTCATGCAAATCGAGACCTTGTTCGGTTGTCAGCTCACCGGGGCGCTCAGCTACAAGCGTCACTTCGGCAGGCTTGACCTCCAGCGCGCGAGCGACCAAATCCGTGTTCGGCGCTATGTAGAGGTTTAGTTTGGTTTTGACCGTTTCACGCAAAATGTAGAGATCACGCTCGCGAATGTGTTTCTTGTCCATCCTCAAATGAATCGCTATCCCATCGGCGCCGGCAAGTTCGGCCACTGATGCTGCCGCAACGGGATCGGGTTCTCGTTCTTTGCGACCTTCGCGAATCGCAGCAATGGCGTCCATACTCACTATCAATCTGCGCATTTGTCTCTCTCCCGTGGTCATGTCAGTCTGCTTCCAGTTCCATGTTGTACGAACTGAGCATCCAAAAGTTCAGAAACAGTGACAAAGGGACTGATGTCAGATGGCCGACCGATCCTCCCAGGATACCATTCTCCAGAGATTGTCCTTCTTCGACTGTCGGAATGTGAACTCTGCAATGCCGACTGCCTCGAAGCTCTCGCCTCCGAAGTCGCCGTCGATGTCTCGAACGGATAGCTGAAAATAGACTCCATAGACCTGCCACGTTTCCGACCCTGAATGCTCGAACCTGTCGAAAAAGGGCATCCATGTCTCCAGCTTGATTTCATCAAAGAACTCGAATAACCGACGAGTTCGATTGAGATCACCCGATGGGCCGTCTCGTGGAATGACTATTGTCTCTATTTCACCGGCAAGATTCTGATCGGTATAGCTAAAGATGAAATTGGGATCCAGGCAATTCTCATAAACATCAATATCATTGTGCTCGTATGCGTACCTAAAATTGTGCAGGACAGAATCGGGTGCCGTCTGCCTCACAATCGGCTTGATTCCCGACGGATCTACCGATGCGGGTGAGAAGGGATTGACGCATGACAACCCGGCAAATGTTGTGACCAGAATAATGATGACAGACCATCTCATGCTATCTGTACCCGTTCTTGAAATCTGACCAGGCCGTGTCATTGGGCGACGCATGATTGTCCGTCCAGCGGCGCAGTCTCCACAGATTAACCCCGGTCTCGATCAGCTCAAATGACGCTGTGCCCCTGTAGAATGTCGTATCCGGCATTGCAATGTCGATATCAGATATGCTTATAAGTTCATATTCTCTATGGATCGTTGCGGTCGTGTCGTCTTCAAGATCAGGGAGTGATTCAATCGGTGCGAGCGACAGCGAAAGTGAAATCGACTCAGAACTTGATCGGAATGCGGCAAAAATCTTGTCGGTGAGAGATATTTCCGAATTGTATCCCCAGCCCGAATCGGGTCCCTGAAACTGCAGGAAGTCATACCGGTAGGCAAACAACGTGTCAAGACACTGCATGTAGTTGGTGATTATCTTCTCGTTGTATGATGCCTCGAGATTGACGAGCACAAGCTGTGGTTCGACCGGCGTGATGTACGTTCCTTCATTCTCGGACGGTGGCTCCGATTCCCTTGCTGAGAACGGGTTCGTGCATGAAATCGTCAAGATCATGAATAATAACGCGTATGAAATCGTCTTTTGCACTAAAATACCCTGTGCACGTTGACCACGAACTGGTTTGTCTTATCGTCACCGAACAAGTTGCTCTCCTGCACTCTGCGTTGAACCTTCACGCCGATGCTTGTATTGGCGCTGGGAGTATAGTCAAGGCCGAAGCTGACCATCGTCCGCTCGAAAGTCTCCTTCTCGACTCTCTCAATAGCGCCATCGTCACCCAGAACGAACTCCCACGATTTCCTGCGCTCATAGGTCAGCGCCGGAGTCAGCCTTATACTATACCACATTCGATAGAATACCTCAAGCGCGGGCAAGCTTGTACGACGATCCCAGTTAGTCTTCTGCGCCCACTGGTCACGCCAGAGCAGTTGCCCGAAATCCTCATATCTGTATGTAAAAGACGGACGTATCCTGAGTCTGTGTGAGACAATAAGTTCGTACTCACTCTTCCACTGAGCTCTCCTGAAGAGAGTATTGCGCTCGGATGATACTGTCCTCTCATGATCGTACCAAACATAATTGGCATGCAGCAGAAATTTGTTGGATATCGTAAGCCATGCGGCAGGTTGCCAGTCGACAACCGGAGTCAGCACATAAGTCTTGTCGTGGTTGTTGTTGGCGGAAAGAGATCCCGAGATGAATGTCTGATGAAAGTCCCGATATGAACCATCTATGCGCAGGCTCATTGCGCGACTAAACCGATGCATTGCACCTGAGGAGTAGAGCTGCATTCCCCTGTCCCTGTCAGAAAAGAATGAGCTTTCGCGATCTGAAATGTAGCTGGTTAGAGAGAATATTGCTTCAGCCCACAGCGAATCATTGATTCCGGGATGCACTCTGAAACCGAATCGAACCTCACCGGATTTGGTCTTCTGATTTGCAGCAAGCGAGCTATAATCCTCATCCGTCTCCCGGTATTGATAATGCGTCTCGAATACGACGCGCTTCAACAAAGTCCTGTCAGCAGCTATCTTGTAATCGAACGACCGGGAACTGTTATCCGAACCGAGCAGGCCTATCGAATTCGCCGTGCCATCGGTGCCGAAGTGCTTGTACCTGAACTGCCGATAATCGAAATTCGACAGCAGTTTGACGCGTGTTCCGAGGATTGGCTTCAAGCTGACAGCCAACCGAGTGCTTGTAGCCGCCTTCCGCTGCCTGGAAATCGACTCATATGATCGCGTGCTGGTGAAATAGCGGCTGTTCTGGTACTCTCCCGACAGTGACAGCCTGACCGAATCATCAAGCCCATGGCTGAAGAATGATGCCTGACTGTTGAAACCCGATACGGGAATTTCCGGTATTATCTTCAGATCCTGAGTGTAGCCGATGTCTATTGCGCTGGAACGCGAGAATCGGTGATTATAGTGTGCCGATGAGATGTTGTGGAATCCATTTGCCCGGTGCTGATTACCGGAGTTGTTCCGGGCAGCGGTAATAAACGAGCCTGTGTTTTCCAGAGTCAAGCCAGCCGATGGCTGGAGCCAGGCGGCCAGGCCAACGCTGTTCTCCACGACTATTCGCTCCTCGAAAGAGCTGTAATCATTTTCGAATACGGATGACAAGCGGAATCTGCTATCTTGATTGAATCGCCATTCCAATCGCGTTCGATAGTCCTCCTGCCAACGGTCTCGTCTGTCGAGCAGAATCGATTCTTTGAAAAGGGTCGTCGCGGATGAATTCGTAAATAGAAGCTGATTCCTGTTGCCGAATGACGGCTGCCATACAAGAGAGTCACCCCACTGGTATATCTCGCGGTTCTGAGAGAAATCGAAAAACAGCTCCTGCGCAAGACCAGATGCAGGCATCGCCACCAATAGACACAACAGACATGCAATCTTCAGCTTATGCATCCTTTACCTCATCGAGAGCATTGAAAAGGGAGACAAATCGGTCGAGCGAAACATTCTGTGGGCGCACCGAATCATCGATCTCACTGTTTTCGAGTACAGATTCCAATCGATCACGGCTTAAAGACGTCGCAAATGTCAGGCTGTTCAGAATTGTCTTTCGACGGTGGGCAAATATCGACTGGACAAATCGGCTGAATGCTTCGCGTCGTTCACCTGCAATCGGGATGGAGTCTCTGAATGTCAGTCTCACGACTGCAGAACTGACCTTTGGCGGCGGGTAGAACGATCCCGGCTTGAGAGTGAACAGTTTCTCAGAACGGCTGTAAGTCTCAGTGAATACAGTCAGGGATGAATAGTCGCGTGAGCCGAGATGGGCTGTCATGCGATCGGCCACTTCTTTCTGGACAGTGAAAACCGCCAGGGGAAACAGATCATGATTCTCGAATGCCTTCTTCAGAATCTGCGAGCTGAGGTTATACGGCAGATTCCCGACAAGCTTGCACCTGTTGTCTCCGACAATTGACCGGATGTTGATGTCGAGAATGCTCTCATTGATGATTGTCATGTTATCAGCCGATTTGAACCGTTCTCGCAGTTCGACAACGAACCGCTGATCGACTTCGACCGCAATAAGCTGAATCGGCAACTCAGCCATTATGCCGGTAAGCACACCGCGACCGGGGCCGATCTCCAATACCGAATCTCCTCTTTCGATCCCGAGAGATTCGACTATTCTGCGTGCGGCGCCAATGTTCTGCAGTATGTGCTGACCAAGGCTTTTTTTATAAACCGTCATCAGCTATATTAAACAGGCGACGGGCGTTTTCATCAACTGTTTTCTCTATTGTGGAAAGAGGAAGATTCCGGATTGACGCGAGCGCCTTGTAGGCATAGCGAACATAGGCCGGTTCATTGCGCTTACCCCTGAACGGTTCCGGCGTCATAAATGGGCAGTCGGTTTCGAGTATTATGTTTTCTATCGGGACCTCAGCGGCCGCTGCCGCAGACCGTGACTTCTTGAATGTCAGCGATCCACCGAATGAAACCAGCAGGTTCATATCAGTAGCTTTCTGAGCATCCTCCGCCGTTCCCGGAAAACAGTGAAGCACCCCACCGACGAGATAGGCCTTCTGCTCCCTGAGAATCCTGAGTGCATCAGGCATTGCATCGCGAATGTGAACCACCATCGGCAGCTCGAAATTCCGCGCCATGATAATCTGTTCGGCAAACACCTGCTGCTGAATATCGCGCGGAGAATGGTCGCGGTAGTAGTCGAGTCCAATCTCGCCTATTGCGACGACTTTGGGATGCTGCGCAAGTCGTTCAATCGTCTGCTTGTCTTCTCTGGTAAACTTCCCGGAATCGTGGGGATGACACCCGACAACTGCATAGATTCGCTTGTTGTTCTCAGCCAATTCGACGCTGGCCCGTGATGTTTCGACGTCGACTCCGACATTTATTATCGCGCTCAGACCAACATCGAATGCAGACTTGATGACCTTGTTGCGGTCGTCGTCAAAATTGGGAAAATCGATATGTGCGTGTGTATCTATCACCTAAATTACGCCTGGGACAATGGAGTGGGGTCGCCAGTTTGTCACGAGATATCAGCTAATAGTCGCACCCGAGGGCAGATCGGTCTCAATGGTCAGCAATGTAAGTTTCTTGCCCTTCTTCGCAGCAAGGAGCATCCCCTGGCTTTCGATACCCCGAAGTTTGGCGGGCTTCAGATTTGCCACCACAATTATCTTCTTGCCGATGAGATCCTCAGCCTTGTAATGCTCAGCAATGCCGGCGACGATCTGCAGCTTATTCTCGCCTATAGCAACTTGTAATCTGAGAAGCTTGTCGGTCTTCGGGACAGGCTCTGCTTCGAGCACCTCAGCGACTCTCAACTGCACTCTTGCAAAATCCTCGATTGAGATTAGATTGTCATCGGATGGCGGTGCTGAATCGACTGCCTCCTTGACGGCCTCGTCAGGAAGCTCAAGTCTCGGGAATAGTGCCTTGTCCAGTTTCAACTCAGCCCCCTCGACAAGGAATTCGAGCGATTCCGCTTCCCCAATAGACTTGGGATCAGGAACACATCCCAGAGTCTCGCGAAGGGTCCGGCATTTCTCCGGGAGAAATGGATACGCCATTACCGAAACGCATCTGATGCCTTCAAGAGTCGTGCGAAGGACCGTTGCGAGTCGTTCCGGCTTACCCTCTTTGGCTAGCGCCCATGGCTTCTGAGCGTCGAAGTATCGGTTCAGCTCTCTGCATACACTCATGAAAGCATTGGCAGCGCCATTAGGGTTGATAGCCTCTATCTGCTGTTTGCATCGGTCGGCTGCGGATTTGACAAATTGAAGCAGATCCTTCTCGTCATCAGTCGGCGTGCCGGCAGGGGGTATCTTGCCTTTGAAATTGCCCCTGGTCAGCTTGATCGTGCGCGATACCAAATTCCCAAGATCATTCGCGAGATCAGAATTATACTTCCTGAAGAAGTCATCGAGGCGAATGTTTCCGTCGGTACCGAACGGAAACATGTTCAACAGAAGATACCGTGCTGAATCGACTCCGAACAGCTCGACCAAAGTTTCATTCGATATCACATTGCCGAGGGACTTCGACATTTTCTGACCGTCTACGGTGAAATAGCCATGTATGAAGATCGTATCGGGAGTCTTCTCTCCTGCGGCAATGAGGATTGCAGGCCAGAAAATAGCATGGAATTTCAGGATGTCTTTTCCGATCAGGTGGACAATCTCGCTGCCCTTCCACCACCGATCGAATGACGTACGATCATCACCATATCCAATCGCAGTTATGTAGTTCGAGAGAGCGTCAACCCAGACATACGCTTTCTGGGAGGGATCGAATGGCAGAGGTATGCCCCACTGCACCTTCTCGCGGGATATCGAGAAATCGTCGAGACCGTGCCGCAGGAGTCCGAGCACCTCGTTCTTCCTCTCCTTCGGCAATATCTTGAGTTTCCCGGATTCAATCAGATCTCTGACTTGATCGAGATACGATGTGAGCCTGAAGAAGTAGTTCTTTTCCGATAGAAGCTCCGGCTTCACGAGATGATCGGGGCACAGGCCATCCTCGGTGAGATCTTTCTCCGTAAGAAACTTCTCACATCCGATACAATAAAGTCCTTTGTACTCTCCCTCATAAATCACAGATTTGCCGTCGGGAGTAGTAGTCTCATGGAGCTTTGTAACCAGCTTCTTCACAGCCTCTTCATGCCGCGCGTCGGTGGTTCTGACAAAGTAGTCATTCTGAATATCAAGCATCTTCCATGAGTCCTTGAAAGACTGTGCATGGTCATCGACTAGCTGCTGCGGAGTCACTCCGGAAGCTTCCGCTGCTTTCTCTATTTTCGAGCCGTGCTCATCTGTTCCGGTCAGGAAATACGAATCGGAGCCGAGGAGCCTGAGGTATCTGGACAGGACGTCAGCCGCAACGGTGCAGTAGCCGTGACCGATGTGTGGGCGGTCGTTGACATAGTAGATCGGCGTGGTGACATAAAATGATCGTGACAAGCTGCTAATCCTCCGTCTCCTCACTCCTGTCGGTGATTTTCCGGAAAAACGACGATTTGCGCCTGTTCCTCCGTTCAACCTCGCGGAGCTTCACAATCTGGTTGTCGGCACCTTCATGCCTGAGAAGCATTTCTTCCGTGAAAATGTTGATCTTGTCGACAGTCCCCGTACCGACATCAGTCTTGTATCGTGAACCCAGTTCAGGGAATTTCCTGAGCGTCTCCTGGTAATGGAATCTCTCATACTGAAGGCAGCAGAGAAGCCTGCCGCAGTTTCCGGAAATCTTCTGCGGGTTTAACGAAAGATTCTGCTCCCGCGCCAGGGTGGTGGTTATGGGTGCAAATTCCAGCAACCACTGCGAGCAACACTGCCTGAGCCCGCATATCCCGAATCCGCCCAGCCGCTTCGCCTCGTCCCTGACACCTATCTGTCGCAATTCGATTCGAGTTTTGTAAACTGCGGCAAGTTCCTTAACGAGCTCGCGGAAGTCCACCCGCTGGTCGGCGGTGAAGAAGAAGGTGAGCTTGTTCCCATCGAGCTGATATTCGACATCCACAAGTTTCATGTCGAGGCTGTGCTGCTTCACCAAGCTCTGACATTGGTTCAGGGCTTCCTTCTCCTTGACACGATTGTCTTTGCTCCGTTCAAGATCATTCTCGGAGGCGAGCCGAATGATAGCCATTGGCGCCCCCTTGATCTTGATTCCGCCTGACACCTTGCATCTTGCCTGGCCGATATCTTCGCCGCGCTCCGCAGCGACTACCACGTGGTCGTTCACGCTGAACTCCACGTCGTTGCAGTTGTAGTAGTAATTAAGGCGGCGTGCCTTAAATTCAACTTCCCATATATCTGAATCCAAAACGATTACCTCCAGAATTTGTTATATATACACAATTTATACGATCCTTGTCAAGATTCCGCACACTTTGTGTTCTCATATATGTCAATCGGCGATGTGGAAAATCTGTCAGTTCGGCTGGCGAGAAAGGTCCTTTGCGCGCCGAGACACCCAACCAGAAGTGCAGGTTCACATTCGGAGGATCAGTCGCCCGCGAGAAATCGGTGCATCAGAACCTTCAAGATACAACTCGAGGTTCTCGCCTATGCTCTTCACACGGCCGGTGGCGATGACATCGGGGAGCGGTTTGTCGTCATCGGCACAGATAACGACTTCTCTGCCGATAATGGCTGATCTGTCTCGATATTGATCGAGCAACTGCCGGTAATCGCCATTCTCGAGTAACTGGTAATTTCTGTCCAGATTGTGTATCAGGCTGTCGAGCACCAGCCTGAGGTTGCAGAGATTGATATCATCGACATAATCGCTGAGACAGGCGACGTCCGGTACGAATTCGTTCAACTCGACCTCCGGCGGTGCTTCGACATTCACACCGATCCCAAGCACCGCACCCGTCACCTCCGGTCCCATCGCCTGCGTATAAGTAAGCACACCGCCGACTTTGGCATTTCCAACGAGAATGTCATTCACCCACTTCAGCGACGATCTGCCATTGAGCCCTTCGATTGAGTCGATTGCGTCAATCACAGAAACTGCGGGCAACGCCATGAATCCCGGTCCGAACTGATGGATCTCTTTGTTGGGCGCGAAGAATGCAGTCAGGTATATATTGCCGGGCGGACTCTCCCACGCCCGGTCCCGCTGACCGTGGAATCCGCTGCCGGAGCCCGCCAGCAGGAGGATACCGTGCGGGAGTTCTGCATTTTGTTTGCAGAGATCAATAATGAAGTCGTATTGCGAACTCGAAGAATGCTCTGAAATGAAGAGATAATCGAAGCAGTGCGATGATGTGATCTCAGCCTGATGAACAGCCTGCCAATCGAAAACATAACCAGCGATTTCAGTCAATCTGCCGCCAACCGAACGGAAGTCAGCCTCACCCCACTGAAGGTCATCTAACATGACCATCTCTGCAAACTGCTTGCTGTCAGAAAATATGATCATTGCACAATCCCGAAATTAGCCGGTTGTCCCAGGCGAATATTCGCTTGAAATATATAATAGACTCGGACCGTACTTCGCAACCGGATAATTCGAGATAAACGTCGCGGTCAGAAGTCATTAAATGCTTGCGAAGTGATTTGAGTCATTCTATTCTTCAGTAACAATCTTATGTCGGATGAATGTCGTTTGACCATCTGACGGAGTATGATGATGCCTCAACAAAGTTCGTCGGGGTCGGGACCAGGCGCAAAAGTCATCTTTCTGGTGATCGTCTTCGTTCTGCTGATCGTAGTACTGTTGCAGAACACTCATCGCGTAGGGTTTAATCTGCTCCTGTGGACAATCGGCATGTCTCAGGCGCTGTTGACCCTGATCTCGGTCATGACCGGATTCGTTGCCGGACTGGTCGCGTACGCGATCCTAGGGCGCAAGAAGCCTGGCAAATAGTTTCGGGGAAACTCCTTACGAAGCGCTGAGAAGTATGTTATAATTACAGGACATCTGTCTCATAAGGTTCGTAATAACACACTTTGAGCTGGACCACATCTAATGGGCAGAGATCGTTTCAACACTTCATCAAGGTCAGCATATAATGAATTATGAAATGGACTCATTTTCTTTTTCTATACCAGAGGAGTTTGATATATTAAAAGAATCCTCAGATTATTTAGAACTTCCGTCCGCAGAAACATCGAAGGCAATACGCGCCAATTTGCGATCCAAGTTGCTTCTTTTGGGCCTTGCTTTATTAGGCGCCTTGTTTATATCATCTTCCAAAAGAGTACCCTTTCTCTCTGACACCACCACATTAGTAAGATCCTTTTTTTCTCAGGCTCACAATGTTGCAGAAATGGTTCTATTGGTTGCATCAATACTAACGTGGATCTGCGCATTAGTATTTTTTATATTTGCATTTCGCGCTGTTTTGATGTTAGTAAATCCACCTAAAGCAAGTGTAACGTCAATATTAAGTCTCGAATACTTCTTTCGTGGGGCGATGTCTGAATTCGGAAATCAACCGAGGGCATGGTGCTGTATGACCCAATTTGCCAAGAACAAATTCAATTGTTATAGAGATTTTATTGACCAATGGAGAATGTTTATGGCAAATAAGAGTACTAATATCATAAATCAAAAGGAACATACGGAACCGTATTCGATTGAATCTATTAGGGAACTAAAATCTAATGATGAGTTTAGTATTGTTGAAGCAACGATGACCAATAAATCATCTCAATGGATTGAGGTAAGGACTCTCGTTAAAATCGGACATTGTTGGTACCTTATTGATGGAGAACCTCATTATTCTTAATTGTACTCCCCAATATTCATCGAGAAATGAGTGAAAACGCTCACTTTCCTGACTAGTAACTGACAGGTTCTGACAGTTAGCGTCTGTATCTTTCCAGTGATGAAGTGTAACTAATTCTGGGGGGAACATATGTCAGCCGTCAAGTCATGGCATTCGGTCAAGGAGGATTGCTATCACAACAATGAACAGTGTACCAGAGGCTGGATGATCTCCAAGCTGGATCGACTCGAAGGAACTGGTGACAAATCACAGTGCGTAGTCTGCAGGGTGTTGAATGAGAGGGCGAGGGAGTTGTCGAAGCAGAATGACGAGACGGGCTGACGCCCGACTGTCGCCCAACAAAGGATGGGATGTCTCAATTGAAATGTGAATCTCAACAGAACGAGTTCGAGTTGAAGTTTGAGGCTGTGAAAGACTATCTAAAGCAACAGATGGAGAATGAACTGAAATTCCTTATGCAGAAGGAGAGGATGGCGCACTCCCAGTCTGTTTTGCCACACAGATTCTGCTGTCGCCTCATCTGCATGGTCTTCTGCTTGATTCTGTGTCTCTCTGCCAGGATCTGTCTGATCTTCCTGCATAGACATCAGCCGGTGTCAGATTGTTTAGTGATTCGTGGTATCTGTGGTTGTTGTACTACTCTACGAACTCTCCGATCTCCCGCTGAAGTTCACTTGGGAGGTAGTAGTTCTGGAGCTTGATAACGTTCTTCATGGAGTGGTGATACCGCTCGATTTTCCCCTGAGTCATCGGATGGATGATACGGTGCTCCCTTCGTATGCTCGATACCGTGCCTCTCAAGGTACTTCTTAAGCTCTCCTGATACATAACACGACCCGTTGTCTGATAGAAGCCTCGGCCTGTGTCTGATGTCCGACAATGGCTCGCAGCCGACGCCACTTAGATTCATGAAGGCCTGCTCCAGCCTGCAGATCAACCAAGCCTTCACCAGTTGCAACAACCTGAAAGGGAACGCCGACACGAGACAGCTACCTACGGTGTCGGTATCCTGCCTCGTCAGATTGCAGGGCAGGTTTCCAAGAAACCTGCCTCTTGCTTAAGAGAAGGTATAAGTTCGGTGAAATCCTGGAGCGATTCAAGATAGCAACTCTGAAGCTTCGAAGACTTCAGCCCAAGGCCGTATCGCCGCTGTGTTCGGACCGAGTCCAGGTAAACGCCACAAATGGTGGAAGTGGAGCATACCAGAAATACAATTCAAGCTGTCAATCGTCGTCTGGCCGTTGATACCAGACATTACCATCCCAGTTCTCGTTGCTTCTGACAACTGATTCTGCGAAGCGTGCCATGGCGCCTGTGATATTCTCCGCGATTTCGCTAAGTTCGTCAGCCGCACCCATGCATTCTTCACGATAAACTGATCCACGAAAAGGTATACCATCCCTATTCCAGAGACAGATGTTTCCGTCCAATCCAATTTGGATTGAGAACGTGTAAGCGGGCGAGCAATCGGAAGCAATGATGCTGACGGCAATCCTGATTTGCGGATCCCCGGAAGCTGATGGAGATTCTGGCATTTCTGCGCCAACTACCTTGACCCCACACTCTGCTAGACTGGATGCGACTATCGAAATCAATTGTGCGGTCGAAATGCTATCGCCTCTGTGATCGCGCAGTCGCCAACAATTGTTCGAAGCACAGATTGGCCATTTGACAAAGTCTGCGGCGTGCAGTCTAGTGTGCTGTGCGAGCTCAACAGTGTCCCTAACATCAATTCCCGGAGTCATTATTCTGAGTCTTACTGCGATTCCTACTTCGGTTAGCCCGTAAAGCGGTGCATCTTCAGGCACTACAGCTGTCGATTCGTCCTCGCGGTTCCACACGTAAACAGTTCCCGCGAAATCTCCTTCATCAACCAATTCAGAAACGTAGGTCTCAGCCGTGGCAGGACAAATTTCGGTTATAGTAAAGAGCGCCAGCAACAAATAACATCTCCCAATCTTGTTCATGGAGTGTCTCCTCTCATAATACCATTTGTCATTTAGTCATCCTCCCTCGGGCAGAAGTGTGTCGGATTGTTGGCGTGCGCCGTCTCACGGCTGGCCTGCCGCAAATCTACCGAGGAATCAGAATTCGACAATTGTTCTTACTGTGTCAGCATACAATATAGTACGATCTAGTAGTTACGTCAACAGCACACCAATTTCAGAAGTTACGGGATTACTTCTGTTTCTCGGCATTAATGCCACTGACTACAGACAAGCAAAGGCACGAGCATATCGCTCGTGCCTTATTCATTGTCGGGTGTCAGGACCACAAGGGTCATGACCTGCAATCTCTCATCAATGCCCGTTAGGGCAGGGCTGTGGCCCACCTACAAAGATGTATTGAACCAGATACGTAATATCGTCGATATCGACCACATCGGAACAGTTCGCATCACCGAGCTCCAGCGGTCGAGGTGTCGCGCCGCCGGAGAAGACGTATGCCACAAGGAACACTATGTCGTCTATATCTACAAACCCGCTGCCGTCGGCATCGCCCGATACGTGACCGAAGAATGTAAGCTCACCGCTAAATACGCAGCGAACGCCGTTGTAATTGCAGGAGACCATAAACGGGTGAATGCTGAGATCCCACACCGGAGCATAACCATAGATGAAGTTCTTGATCGGGAAGTATGCCTCGATCACCGGTCCGACGAACTCGACATGCGAGTAGATCATCTCAACAGTCTCCGGAACAATCGAGTCGTTGATTCGAACCGATCCTGGATCGATGTCGTAGAGCGTATTTGGTCCGACCATGTTGCCGAAGTAGACTGTCGCATATCTAGGATCGACAGCGTAGACGTAATACGTGTGTACTTTGTTTGGATCAATGACAGCCTTCATTGCGGTGCCATCGAGCGTGTTCTTCAGTGCATTTACCGAAAGAAGCGGATCTCCCCCAAAACTGACGCCGAGTTTCAATACGACCTGCTGACTGTCACCGGAAGCGAACGTCAGTGGTCCCATAGCCATCATGAACCGGCTGTCATTCTGCATCACATCCACCCAGCCAGTGCCGGCTACCGGATCACCGGAATACATGAAGGATGTCGGTTGAGAGGTCACAGGATTGATGATCTGACCGCCTATCTGATTCAGTCCCCTCATGTAGTTGTATGTTTCCTCGGGACTGTTCGGATCAGTTCCGTTAATGTATTCGACATAGGCCGTCATCGGCAGGTTTCTGTAATCCGGCATCGGCTTGCTGTCGAATACCGCAGTGTCACCGGGTGACGGCTCTACAGGTCCCGAGAGCAGCATCCCGCCCCATGCGGGAGGAATAGCCCCGTAATGATCGTCATATCCAGAATTGTATGCGAAGAATGCGTTACGCACCGTGTCACACCCGACAAGGTCATCCGGGGCGAAGCCGATATCAGGATCTGCCCAGAAACAGATATAGAAGCTGTCGATGTCGTCAAGCCCCTTGTTGTAAAGCTTGTATCTCACAAACAGGACATCTTCTTCACCAGCCATATCGGAACCCCAGACGGTCATCTGAACTTCGACACCAAGCGGATCAGTGCTGCCGGGACGGGCAACATGAGCCATCGGATCAGCATCATTGAACACCGCCCATAGTGTCTGCCTGCCCATCAGAAGAGGTTTGCCGAATTCATCGGAAGGAGCGCCCTGAGCAACCGGCCATTCGTCATAATCGGCATCGCCGGGACCGGACATGCCATCGATCCTGTAAACTCTGAACGATGGATCATCAGGCATCGGTCCGCCGCCATCCATCGGCCCCGGAACGTACTCAGCATCATACTCCGCGGTAGCAAGCCGTATGTCACTGCCAACCATGCCACCCATCCAGAGACCTGCAGCCCAGACCACAGTCAAACTCCCGGGATCGCCGGGATCACCGGAGTAGGGATAGAAGAACCCCGGACCGACTCCACCTGAAAACACTCCCGCTGCATCAAACGCTATATTTCCGTCGTTATAGGCCAGCATTAGGATGTTGTTCTTATCGTAGAACGTCTCCTGATCTACAGTTCTGCTGCCACCCGATGGATTCGGTGGCATATCTGCTGGTGGCATAGCCATAGTCTGCGCGGATGGTAGTATTATGATCATCGCCAGTGCAATTAGTGTACTCCGGATCATGACTTTCTCCCTTAAAATTTACCCTCTGTGAGATCGACAACATATTTGTATAGAATTCATTTATCACACCAACTCAGGAAATCGCTGCAAGCCTGCGAGGCAGACCCCTACAAATTGATGATTGCCGGATCGATAGTCGATGAGTACTCTGCTTTTGTTTAATATAGCAAGTCAGATCGTATTGTCAAGTATCAAAAGGGCGAAAACGACCAGAATATCTTACGTCATAATAAGTTGTGTGGCAGCCCGCGACCGCGCACGTAAAGAAAACCGGCTGACATTGCGTCAACCGGTTCCTAATTCAGCAAATTGATCGAATAGCTATTCGACGTGAGGTTCTTTCAATTCAAGCATCGTAATAGTACCGAACTCATCGAGCGGCGATTCGAAACCTTCAGAATTGCCCACCACGAGGAATGTCATCTTTTTGGGATCAAGGTACTTTTTCGCAGCAGCAAGCACATCCTGCTTCGTCACGCTCCGCACGTTATTAAGATATGTGTCGTAGTAATCGCGCGGCATGCCGTCGAATTCGAGATTCATCAACTGAGCTACAATGCTCGACGGATCGGTGAAATTGAAGACAAAACTGTTGATATATGAGTCCTTCGCAGAGTTCAACTCAAAATCGGTGACTTCCGCCTCCTTCATGGAGTTGATCTGCCTGACCATCTCGCTGACAGCCTTGTAAGTCGTCTCTGTCTTCGTCTGGCAGTATGCGTAGAAGCTGCCAAGATCCGTACTGCCGGTCGAGAATCTCGATCCGACCGAGTATGCCAATCCCATATTCGACCGGACTTCGGTGGTCATTCTAGAAGTAAATGAACCTCCGCCGAGAATGTAGTTCATAATCGAGATGGCGAATCTGTCCGGACTGTACTGATTCACTCCGAGCTGTCCAAAGCGTATGTTAGACTGGGTCAGATCCTTGTCAATCAGATAAACACCCGGCTTAGGTGCGGGATTGACCTTCTTCTTTTTGGAGAGGTCAATTTCAGCCGATTTCCAGCTCTCAAAAGTGCTGGCGACTTTGGCCTTGATTTCATCAATGCTGAAATCTCCCGTAATACCGAGCCAGACATTATTCGGAACGTAGTATTTCTTGTGGAACGCCAGCATGTCTTCACGAGTGACGTCTCTTACATGCTCCCATTCGAGAATGCTGCCGTATGGATGGTCAGCATAGATCAGGTGATTGAATTCCCTCCCGCAGATGCTACCGGGTGAATCGTTCCGTCGCCTGATACTCTCTTTCATCTTGTCCTTCTGCAGATCGATCCTTTCCTGATTGAATGCCGGATTCATCAGCACATCGGCAAACAGCTCAAGTCCCCTGTCGACATCCTTCGACATGCAATTCAGCCTCGCACTCCCTGACTCATTGTCAATGCTTGTCTCGACCGACGCTGCAAGATATTCGAGTTCTTCATTCAGCTTGTCGGGATCGAGCGTTGTAGTTCCGCCAGTCCTCATGACTGTCCCTACGAGATCGATGAGTCCCATTCTGTCTTCCGGCATGTAAATCTCACCGGTTCTGATTAGTGACCGGATATTGAATACAGGCAGCCGGTGATCTTCCATCATGAAGAGGACCATGCCGTTGGGCAGAGTGTCTACCACAACGTCGACGCCCAGCTTAGGAATATTCCAGGAGATATCGCTGAATTCCAGCTGATCAATCAGTTTAGACCCCTCGGACCTCGTACTCTGCGCGTAGAGTGGGAGGCTCAATGAGAGGACTACAAAGGCTGCCACAATCGCATATAGGTGTCTGCTTCTCATTGTCCACCTCCTTCATGTCGAGCGCCCCGGGGTCTGCCACTCATTGGCTCTTCCGTATCTTTCGATTCCGTCTTGACAAGGGTAACGACTGTTCGTTCATCCGGAGAGAAATACTCGTTTGCCACGCGCATGATGTCTGCCGCGGTCACCTTCTTCATATTCTCATACGATGTTAGCATATACTTCCAGTCACCAGTCATAGCATAGTAGTGGGCGAGACGCCATCCCATACCGAGATTCGAATCCATACCACGGATGAAGTCGGCATCGAGCTGATTGCGTATTTTCTGCAACTCCCATTCGGAGACTGGTTCGATCTTGAGCTTGTCGATCTCGTCATATATCGCCTGTTCCGCCTCTGCGCACGTATGCGGCTGAAGCGGTGTTGCGTACGCTGCGATAAGATCGGTGTACCGCGACGAAGACGAATAGATACTCGCCCGTGTGGCAAGCTTCTGCTCCTCGACAATCGACTTGTTGAATCTGCTCGTTCTGCCCTGAGACAGTATCGAGGTCAGTACGTCGAGTGCCGCGTTATCAGGATGCCCTATCGGCGGACAATGCCACCCGATATTGATAGAGGGGCTTGCGTCAAATTCGACAATCACGCGGCGCTCACCTTTCTGTTCCGGCTCGATCGTAGTGATGATCGGCGGCTCGGGTCCGCGAGGAATCTTCCCGAAATACTTTTCGCAGACCGCAAAGACCTCATTCGCGTCGACATCGCCAACGACGGACGCTACGAGATTGTTGGGAGAGTAGTAAGTGTGGAAATAGTCCTTGAGGAGATCATGATCCCATGTTTCGATATCAGAGGCCCATCCTACAACCGGATGACTGTATCCGGATGCGGTGAACGCAGCCGCACCCATTGCTTCGTCCATTTTGCCGCGAGGCTGGGTGTCGGTGCGAAGGCGGCGTTCCTCATAAACAACATCCCGCTCAGAATAGAATTCGCGAAAAACCGTGCTCCCGAAACGGTCGCTCTCCAGCAGCGCCCAGAGTTCCAGCCGGTTCGACGGTAGCGAAACATAAAACTGTGTTCCATCCTGGCCGGTCGACGCATTCAACCTTGATCCGCCGTTCTTCACGTAGGTCTCCCACATCTCATCTTTGATTATGTACTTAGCTTGCTCCATCTGAATATCTTCGATTTCCTTCCGGTACTTCTGATAGAGCGTCGAATCGAGTGGGAGCAATGGATTATGAATCCTGCCCCACTCCGCACGCAATAGCTCTCCGATCGAATCGATTTTGGCCATCAGCGGTCTTTCGGCTTCATAGTCTGACGTTCCGAATGTCTTTGTCCCCTTGAAAAGCATATGCTCGAGGAAATGCGACAGACCAGTCTGGCCAGCTTTCTCATCAACCGCTCCGACCCGAGCACGGATCATCGCCGAGAATACCGGCGCATCGTGATTCTCCAAAACGAGAATCTTCATTCCGTTGGAAAGTGTTGTTTCCTTGACGTCGATGTTGATATCCGATGCCACCGCAACGGAAAAGGACATCAGCGCAAGGAGTGATGCCGCAAGAAGCAAGGTTTTGGCTTGTGCCATAACTCCTCCACAAATAATGCAACTGTGATTATGTCCACGCCTTGTAACTGTAACTTCGATAAGCACATTAAGTTTCGAATATAAGCAAAAGCTGAGTCCGCCGCAAGTCGGCTGGTGACAAATGCTGGTGACAAATGCAAGCAGCTAACGTAGACCAGCAAGCATCGCCAAATCATGCAAGCAGCATTGCCGATTTATTCGCTCTTGACTGGAGCGCGTTGTTTCTTACATTCGTGCTGGAGAACTGCAGCACAAACAAGGCAGATTTGCTCTTGGTCAAATAGAGAGGTTCGAACATGTACGAAGTCAACATCAAATGGGTCGGGAAACAGCAATATGTAGCCGAAGGGCATGAAGGCCGCCACGCCATAGTGCTCGATATTGCCGAGAAAAACGGTGGAACAGATACCGGCTTGCACGCCACAGAACTGCTCCTGATTGCTGTCGGCAAATGCTCTGCAGTCGATGTTGTCAGGATAATGCAGAAAAAGCGGACAGATCTTCGCAGCCTCAATGTCACCGTGACGGGCGAGATATCCGCAGACTATCCGAAGTACTTCGAAAAAATCCATATCAAGTACGTTGCGTCCGGTGATGGCGTGACTGTCGAGAAAATCGAGCAGGCAGTGCAACTCTCGCATAAGAAGTACTGCACAGTTGCTAACTCGCTCACGGACAGATGCAAAATCACAACGTCTGTCGAGGTGGTTTGATATCTCCGGTATACATGGAATAAGCCCTCGGCCATGTGAACGAGGGCACGGACACATTGCAGGAGAAGTCTTCGGCGGGAGCAAACTCCCGACGAGATGACTCGCCAGACATAATTGCCGTCAGGAATGGGTTCCTGACGGCGTATTTCTTTGCGCGGTGAGATTCCCTCCGAATAGCGCGGGCGGGAATCCCTTTCTGCCCGAATTCACAAGCCAATCCTCACCGAATGGGCGGGCCGACTATCTACTTCTTCTCCATCTTCGTCTCTTCGGCAGCTTCGAACTTGGCCATTTCATCATTGGTGCGCTTCGCCCAGGCCTGGATCTCAGCTACTACCGCCGGATCATCCGATGTCATCATGTGGACATCACCATGCTTCGTCTGCACCATCTCGGCCTTCAGCCCCTTGGCGAAGCAGGTTCCCATGGCGGTACACATCTGGCAGAGTTCCACCTTTTCGCCCGTCTCGAATTTCTTACCAACCTCACCCATCTTGGCGCGTGCCATCTCGTATTGCGGCATGAAAGCGGGATCGACGGTGGTGATCGAAATGACCCCGTTGGAGATATTATGATGTTCCCAGGTCGTGTGCTCCAGCAGCCCGGGCTGCTCCATCAGAGGTCTGCACATATCGCATTTCTGCATGTCCATCCATGGAGCATCCTCTGCAACACCGGCAGCCGCAAACAGCAGCGCCAGCCCCAAAGCTACCAATGCACTCAAATGAAGATTCTTCATTCTGCTCTCCTCACTGTGGTTAAATACTGTTCGACGCGCCGGAGATTCGGTGTCTCCTGTCGTTCATCTCTCGGTCCGCGTACTGTGATGTATTTATACATGAAACACATCTCACATGTCAATTAGTTCCTTCCATCACTCACTTAAGTCAATGTAGCGTTTATAGATAGACTAGTAGGACAATACTGGGTCTGGACCTGGATTCTGAGCAGAATTCTGAGGTGATTTCTCGCGAGACTATCGATCTGCCTGAGAATGATGGAACAGAAAAAAAGATCTCCCGTAGAACATGGTAGAATGAACAACAATGGAGGACTGATATGAACCGGCACAAACCGCTCAAAACAACCGCAATCATCGGGCTTGCAGCCGTTATTGTCGCTGCGCTGATTCTTTCACCTGCCTATGCGGGAAAATACTCAAAATCAAAGAGCTCCGCGGCATGGCTCGGAGTCTACATGCAGGACATTGACAGCGAGCTGGCTGAGGCATTCGACCTGAAGACTGAGGACGGCGTCTTGATCGATGACGTGGTCGACGACTCACCAGCAGAAGATGCCGGCATCAGGCGGGGCGATGTTATCGTGAAATTCGATGGCGCGGATATCAAGAGTTCGGAAGAACTCTCCAAGGCAGTAGCTGGACATGAACCCGGCGACGAAGTTCAGGTGGTCGTGCTCAGGGATGGCGAGGAGAAGACTTTCGATGTCGATCTCGACAAGAGCCGCTCCATGCGCGACGTCTATACTCATAATGCTCCATCCGCTAACTGGTTCGGGCACTCCGACGACAACTCATGGACTTTCTTCTCGGATGAAGGAGGCTATCTCGGTGTCTCGACAGTCGAGTTGTCGGAGCAACTCGCAGACTACTTCGGCGCCAAGACGGGTGTGCTTGTCAGCGAGGTCTCAGAGGACTCGCCCGCAGCCTCTGCCGGATTGAAGGCTGGCGATATCATCGTCAAAGTCGAAGATGACTATGTCGATACGCCTTCGGAATTGCGCGATGTTATCAGGGATTACGACAAGGGGGACACGGTCAAGATTGAAGTGCTGCGTAAAGGCAACACGGAGATGCTTACTGCCGAACTGGATGAGACTTCAGGGTCTCAGACTTGGGGCGGAGTCGATCCGATGATTATGAATATTCCGAATATCCCGAACATCCCCGGAATTCATCACTTTGATGATGACAGCGGCAATCTGAATGAGGATATGGATCAGCTTCGTGAGGAGCTGAAGGAGCTAAAGAAAGAACTCGGAGATTTGAAAGAGAAGTTGAAATAGGCTATCTCCTCCTCGGATCATATAGATGAAACCTCCCGGATTATCCGTGGGGTTTTGTTTTTGGTTGGTGTAGATCACAACCCCAGCGGCTTTGACAACTTATGCGCAGATCCCGTCATCTATAGCAATGACGACAATTGGCATCTGCACAATTCCGGGACTGTTGCGATAATCACCTTTAGGATTTGACAAACCAGCCTCGCGAGTATATTTTCCTGCAGACCGAATAGGTAGGTCAGGATCCTTGCCTGCTGACGCGAAGCGGAAGCAGGTCCGAACGAAAGAGAGGAGATCCTGACTACTCCGAGGTGAAACCCGGAGGAGTGGCTGAGTGGTCGAAAGCGGCGGTCTTGAAAACCGTTGTACCGCAAGGTACCGTGGGTTCGAATCCTACCTCCTCCGTCTTAGAAGTCTGATACTTCAGGCAGCGAGCTGATGTTGTCGACTGGTAGTCCACGGAATCTAAGTTGCTACGCTATCTGTGGCCCCAGCGGTTTTACATATATCATGTCCACCGCCTTCATCAATGGTTATGTGGGTTGATTCCGCTTCCAGGTTTAACTCATCTGTTCACGATAAGAGTTCTATACATGTCCCATATTCTCCGCTTTTATAGATGGCTTTGCGGGATGATTCTAGTTTTCACCTCAGTTCACTGCTCATGACCCGCGTAACTCTTTTTGTCATTGGTGCCTTAAGATGCACATCCTTGACATGGATAACGTAAGTTTCGGATTACTCGTGGGTGTCTCCGTAGCTCTTGTACACAATGACTATCGCCTGACAGTAGTAATCCACCATAGCTTCTCGAAGCTTATCGTTCTCAATCTTTTCGCTTGATTCGCGGCATTGCGTGATGTTCTGGGTGACTCTGTATAACTCCTCTTCCGATCGCGAGCTCAGTCGAATGTAGTCAGGGTTGCCCGACACAAATGAAAACTCGTCTTTTCCCTCCAACCGTTTGAGAAACACGAGCACTATCTCTCCTACAGCAGGCGTTGGATCGGGTATGCCTCCTGTACTCCAACATTCCAGACCGTCTATGATCGTGGGATTGTCGTGGTTCGTAGAATAGAATACATTGGCTTGCCGATCTTCACACGTATCCTGGTCCGGTACATTCACATCAGTCTTCAGCACCTTGATGATATCGACACCAACCCTGCGGTTGAAATGTCCCACATCAATGACCGTATCGATCTCTGTCGCTCTCCCAATGGCGATCACGTCGGCCTCCGCCTTCCATTCCTCAATCAACCACGGTGGCGGAATCGCGTGTGCGACTTGAATCAACAAGAACGAGATACAAAGGCTCAACAGTAGGATACGCCAATTCATCTTGGCTCCTCCTCTTTTTGTCACTCTTTCCATGAGCTCTTGAGGCTCAACATTGCTCATGCGTACTGTCTGAGTCAACGAACGTAGACTGTCTCTCTTTGTACGAGATTCTCCGTACAGAGGTTCCAGAGTGTTTCCCTTCAGCCTAATCTGGACACGAAGGTTTTGAAATTTAGCCATGGTTTATTAGATTTGGCATATCAGAGTTCTATAGACGTCCCATATCCTCCGTCTTAGAGCCTGTTAGAGCGAAGCGAAAGGCGCTGGTGCCCCACCCATCGCGTGGGATTCGCGAGAAGATGCGATACAAGAAACCCACCCAGAGGGTGGGCCACCCGGCGAGACAAGTCCATACACGTCCCATATCCCCCGTCTCAGAGCCTGTTAGAGCGAAGGGTGGTCGAATTGCATCTGAAGGTCATAGATCTACACTGATTTTGCAGCATGATTGAAGGGGGAAGACGATGAAGGCTGAAAAGGACTTTAATCCGCCATGTTGGCGACTCTACATTCTGAGATGCTCCGGTGGTTCGTTCTATACCGGTATTACCACGGACATAGCGAAACGTATAAAGGTTCACAATTCAGGGAAAGAGCAAAATATACGCGGAGACGAACACCCGTGGAGCTGGTGTACTTCGAAGATTGTGAGTCAGAGACTCGTGCGAGGCGGAGGGAATTGGAACTGAAAGGTTGGCGTCGCGACAAGAAGGAGGCACTGATACATGGGTTTCCTTCGTCAGTCCTGAGGGTTTTCCTCAGGATCTCCGGGCAGTAGCCCTTCGACGAATCAGGCGTCGACCTGAGTCGCATACTCCGGTTTGTATTCGCGGAAGCCAACAATATAGCCATCGGGATCATTCACGAAGAAGTATAGGCCAAACTCATAGTCCTTGATTCCGCCTATAGGATTGATGCCGAGCTTGCGGAACCTCTGAGCCATCGCTTCGGCATCAGATATCTCGAAGTTGATTGAGATACCGAGTGTTGCGAGCGCGTCCTGCTTCTCCAGCAACTCAGGTGTCTTTCTATGCAGAGCGAGGTGCACATCTCCAAGCACAAACTCTGCCCAGCCGGGACTCTTGAATTTCAGCGACATCCCGACTATGTGGCTGTAGAACCACACCGATGCGTCGACATCCTGCACCAGCAGTATAATCGTATCGACTCTTTTCAGCAAAGATCCCTCCGATGTTGCACCCCTCATTATCATTGACGGAATTCCGGCAGATAACTTTAGAAAGGAAAAGCAACTCGCAACATCATTCTGGAGTAAATCACGCGGCAAATTGGGTTACAGGTTCCGACCCGAACAAAAAAAGCGGCTCCCTATTAACGGAGCCGTATATATCGTCAGATTCGGACTTTCCAAATCAGAATATCAGATCGTCTTCACTCTGGCCGGTGTCCCTGGCACGTTTAAATTCGACAGTCCACGTCCCATCTACAAATTTGCCCCTGGCAAAAAGATCAGCCGCAGATTTGGTCGGGTATGTCGCAATCGCTCCCGGAATGGTTGATCCAAACAGCCACGCCGGATTGGTCAGTTCGTATCCCTTCACCTCCCACTCGTCCATAGGATTGGAAGCGCTGGCGTTCGGGTCTTCCTTGTGTTGATAGATCGGAACACGAGTCGGAAAGGTGGTGCGATTCATGACGTTCTCTATGTAGACCGGCTGTCCATCATCTGTCAAGTAACCGGTCAGACCACCTACCGATGCACTCTGAACGAAGGCATCCTTTCCATAGCCGTGCGGATTGGTTGTGACCGATCCCCACTCCCATGCGTCGAGCCTGGTAGTGTCGATAACGGTAAACATTCCAGTCGCCTGATCAGCGTGACACGCTATTCCGCAACCATCGGTCTCCCAACCGACAATATCCTCGAAACGTCCCCGCATGAACCAGAATATGGATACTCGGTCGTCGATCTGAACAGCATCCCTGGCCATGACAGTATCCAGAATGGTGCTCGATCCCTGGGCACGCAGCGTGTCCCTGAATGTCCACATCCGGTAAGCGTCATTTGCGCCGATTGCAAACGGAACAGGGCCGTCGCTGGCTACCTCATCCCACTGAACCTGTAGATAAATATAATCCTTGTCGTATGCTGCACGCATTCTCGCGTTGACAATGAAATTGTCTCTGCTGCCTGTACGGCCGAGCACTATGTCTGCCAGTGGCACATTCCAGACATTTTCGCCGTCATCAATGCCGTCGATAATTGGCGGAACCTCGACACTATCCATAATAACCGTGTTGCCGTCCAGGTCGGCGTCCTGATCGGATGTCATTAGCACAGTCGCGTTGCCATTATGAGCGTCACCGCGGCCGTTGAAAACCGCCACGGAGAAAATCCTGTCTTCGGGCACAGGAATCGAATAGTCGTTTCCGGGATCTCCGGGATCACCATCATCGCCTGTCAGTCCGGCAGGTCCCTGGTTTCCCTCGCAACCGAGGAGAATCAAAATGATTCCCAGACACAGGAGGCTCACAAGGCTGAATATCAGTTTAGCTTTCATTTCAACCTCCTGTTAGAACTTGACGTCGTCGCCGTGACCGGTATTGCGGAGTCTTCTGAATTCCATCGTCCATCTGTCGCCTGCTCCCGGATTCCATGAATCTTTGCCGCTACATTCGATATCCGCACGACCGCCGGTCGGCATCACAGAAACAAAGCCGATGATGGTTGCATTGTTGGGCCACTTCAGGCTCACATTGAAGGGAACTGTATTCCAGAGCTGGAACGGAGGAGATATGTCTTCTCCGGCCGCGAGTATGCCGTCTTTGTGCATCCACCTCGGTAGTGAGTCGAAAACGTTATCAACATAACCCGCACTTCCGTGATCGTCCTGAACACTGGGCGTTGCGCCTGTAATGTACTCGTCATCAAAATACCCGATGAGACCTGTTCGTCCAGCCTTCCAGTGCCATACATCGACAAGTCCTGAACCTGACAGGTATAGGGTGCTATCATCATCGTGGTAGAGGAGGTCAGAGCCGTTAGCCGCCCACCCGTCAACTCCGGAGATATCCCAGAACAAGTACATCTGGTCTTCAGTCACCGGCTGACGTGACCATGTACTATCACGGCCAATGACTTGAAGTCTCCATCTGCCGGGGAACCAGTCGGCAGTGGCCGCAAGACCCTGACTGGCATCCACGATCTCTTGCCATGAGACCATAAAGTAGATGTATTTGTCGTCATAGCCAGCTCTTATGTCAGCAAACGAAATCCGATTATCAATTCCGCGCAAATTCGTGAGCGGTATCGAGGAGATCGTAAACTCGTCGCTGCCCCAGTCTTCAATACCCTGATCCTGACCGTCGATTACCGGTGGTTTGTCGAGTTTGTAGCAAACCACAACGTCTTCAGAGGGCTCTGCGCTCTGATCGAACGTGAGCCTTATCTTGGTGTTCCCATTCTGGTTAAACTCAGAGTTATTGGTAATGGCTAGACCGAAGATCATGTCGCCGGGCGGATCAGTGGAAGCATCTCTTCCGTCCGCGCCGTCATCACCCTGAGCACCCTGCGATCCCTGCGGACCTTGATCTCCTTCACATCCAAGGAAGCTCAACATAAGAAGAGCCATAAGCAGGCTCAGTGCTGTTCCGAAAACTCTGGACATCGTTTTCCTCCCTAAACATCCAATATGTACTGTATTCCCTCCAAGATCATTTAATCAGATTGGCAGAGGCTCCACACGCCGCCACTTCCCGACAAAATAATTGGGAGTATAGACAAAGCTCCTGGAAAAATCAAGCGAATTTTTCCCGATTTTCGCTGCTCAATTGGTGTCACCACACTCTCAATGACGCGCTGATAACACATTTGCTTAATGGGTTTCTAGCCAATTACAAAACCTGCAGGACATGCGAGCGAAGCATAGCGATCAAGCCGCTAACGCTCAGCGATGATACTGGCGAGCAGCGTGGCATTGACTTCGCGTAGCCTGACCCCGAAATCCAAGGCGCACAGCACATGTGCACACCTGCATTTGAAGATTGTCTGGCACCTGATTCACCGTAACTGGTAAATCCGTGTCACCATGCACTTCGCACACAAGGGGACTAAGACAATCCGGACAATAAAGCCTCGCGACGAAGATTGTGTCTACAATTTGAAAACTCTAGAAAGAGCGACTGAATCACTCGGGACTGAATCCGCCGTTGCCTCCATCGTCGCCATTCCCCTCAGCAAATCTCAAATTGATCGCCTTGAAGCCCCTGTAGCCCCGTTCCAGGTCGAATTCGACAATAGTACCAATCTTGACATCGCGGAATTTGATCGCTCTCAGCCAGCGCTGGTGGAAAAATGCTTCTGTGCCATCCTGCGTCTGAATGAAACCGAACCCGTGCATTCGCTCAACGCGAACCACAACTCCCTTAGCCATCGAAACCTCTGGGACGAGTTATATCAACATTCCCTTGAACCGACATTTTAACTAATGTGGCGTGATTCATCAAGAGAAAAGTGCCGGATATGTCCATTTGTTCGGGTGAAACGAAGATTGAATCCCCTGCGACTTCAACGTGGTCGTCGCCTGTTTGTGGAATTCAGATAAAATCTCTTGTGGTTTCATCTCCCTGACGGCATGATCAGCGTGTCGACACCAAGAGCATTTCAATCTCCAGCATACGGATATCTGGGAGTAAGGATCAGAATAGTCGGAACGAGAATATCTTCCACTGATCGTCGATGCGATGTACACCCATCTTATTATAGTACTGTTTTACAGGCACCGATTCCTTGTCGATAAACGACACCTCGACTGTCGCAGTATCTCCAAGAGTAGCAACACTTCCGACAATTATCTGATTCTTCAGCCATTTCTCTCGCACACTCCCCCCCTCCTGAAGGAGACTTACAAGAAGCACCTTATTTTCCGCAGCATAAAGCGAAGAATCATAATTGTAGATCGAGTTTTCCTTTACCAGTTCATCGAGATCGAGCAACTGGCTCAGATAGTCGTAGCTTGTTGTATCCTGACGGAGAGATTGCAGAAAGTGCATTACAGTCTGGCGTGGTTCGGGATCGTCGGAGCAGGATGCCGCTGCAATCGTCAGCAGAATGAGTAGCAGGAGACCTGTGACTGTCCGCCGAGTCATCGTTTTGCCTTACCAGCGGCTTGATATTGCGATACGATGGCTGCTGCCAATGTCCGCATATGGAATGAATGCATAATCGAATACTAACTTCTTGAGTAGTATCCCGAGCCCAAAAGAGAGTCCTGCCCAGTTGTCCTTGTCTGAATCGGTCTTGTAATTCTTGCCAATTGTCGAATAACCAGCCCGGACAGAGAGCGGTTGAAACTGCACAAGATTCAGGCCCGCAGACAGGTAGATATCATTATCAAACGGCTTTACAACATCGGCAGAGACAATCAGCGGCGCAGCCTTCAGCTGATGACCTATTCCAGCTCTCAATATTGCGGGAAGCGCATCCTTGTGCTCCTGCGACAGCGATCGCATTTGGAATCCGAGATTGCTGGCTGAGACTCCAAGGCGGGTTCGATTGTCACTGAGGCCGTGAACAAGCCCAAGATCGACAGCCAGCGCGTCCGAGTTGTACTCATCAAGGCTCTCATAAATGAACTTCCCAGTCAATCCAAGACTTAATCCGCTCCACTGCCGGGGGACACCGTTATCATCATACTGATTGCCTTCGTTGTCATAGCCATTCTCGGAATCGCCAGGCCATCTCCAGGCTGCGGTGACAGATAGAGCTATGTCACTTCCAGAGAAATCACCTTGAATTTCAGCATCGACATCAGTTCTGGTTATGGAACCGTAGTCAACATAATTAATGGCAAATCCGAGTTTCGCTCTCTTGCCCCAGGGAGCTATGTAGCTGAGAAACCCACCCTGAATACCGGCGACATAGTTGTTGTAGCTCGCGGATACTGCAGATCCGGGGATCTGCGTGATTCCGGCAGGGTTATAGTAGAGCGCAGATTCATCATCGGAGAGTCCCGTATATGCTCCGCCCATCGCGGGAGCTTTGGCTCCGACAGGGACCTTCAGAAAGGAATAGGCGTAGGTGCCTGCCTTCGAATTGATCGCAGAGGCATCCGAATGACAGGCTGCCAGCAGCAATATGCACATCAAAACTACAATCATTTTCCGTTCAGTCATTTTCTCATCCTGTTTTCAAAGAGGTCTATTTAAGCACCAATCATCTCACCAGTCTCTTATTGTGAGATTAACAATATCTTCAGCCGCTTTCGCTATCGCTCTGATCTTGCCATCCTCCTCAGTCTCACTATCGGCACTATATATACCATACGCATTCAGGGCAGCTTCTTCCCAGACAATTGTGCCATCGGTTTTGGACAAGTTGACATTCACCGTGATATTAACCTTGTATTCCTGTACCTGATCGTTCTCATCGTAAGTATATGCGACACGGTCATATCGTGTTATCGTCCCGTTGAGAATTGCGTCGGCGTTCGACTTCGGTATCACCTTCAGCGTGTTGTCAGACACAAACTCGTCAATGACACCCGATGTAAGCTCCTCTGCAATACCGAATTCGACAGACTTATTCTCGAAAACCGGGACGGCGATAGTCTCAATACCGGACCTCATGGAACCGGAGAAAGAGTAGATGCCGCATCCGGCAAGCACAAGTGCCAGTATAATCACTAAAATGGAATTTTTCACCTTCAAAAGCACCATTGGTTAAACATCCGAGCGGGCTAATGGTTGCATCCTTACAGCATTTTTCAACTAACCGGCTTCCCTTTCTTTATGACCTGATCAGCCAGGTTGATTCCATAGAAATATGGCAACTGCCTGTAATTGTCAGCACTCCAGACCACAAAATCAGCCTGCTTGCCGACTTCAATCGATCCGACCATGTCGTCCATCAAAAGTGCACAGGCGGAATTGATTGTGACACAATTGATAATCTCGGCAGCCGTCATTTTCAGCATCGCCGCCCCAAAATTCATAATTATCTGAAGAGATGGCGTTGCCGAACTGCCTGGGTTGAAATCAGTTGCCAATGAGATCGGTACACCCGCTTCAATCATCTTTCTTGCCGGAGGACGGGCTTTCAGGTCGAGAAAATGCACTGTCCCCGGCAGCAATACTCCGATGGTGCCCGATTTTGCCATCTCAGCGATGCCGTTGTCTGAGATCACGTCAAGATGATCCGCTGACACAGCTCCGAGTCGCGCCGCGAGCTCCGCACCACCGATTCCGACGATCTCATCGGCGTGAAACTTGAGTTTCAGGCCGTGGTCTCTTGCGGCAGTCTGAATTCGCTCGGAATCCTCAATCTCGAAGACATTCTTCTCGCAGAAAATGTCCGAGAAAACTGCCAGCTTTCCCTTCACAACTTCCGGGATCATCTCATCGATCAACAGCCTGATATAGCCTTCGCGATCTTCGCGGTATTCATCGGGGATTTCATGCGCACCGAGGAATGTCGGGACAATATCGACTGCATGATTCTCTGCGAGTTTTCTAATAACTTCAAGCTGCTTGATTTCAGATTCGGTCGACAGCCCATATCCCGACTTCGCCTCAATCGTAGTAGTACCATGCTGCAGCATCAGATCGAGATATCGAATCGCATTGTCGAATAACTTCTCCGCCGGCGCCTCGCGCAGCTTCCTGACAGAATTGCGTATTCCGCCCCCGGCCTCGGCTATTTCCATGTATGACTTTCCCAGGTTGCGCATCTCGAACTCATCTTCACGAGTCGCTGCAAAAACCGGGTGCGTGTGGGCATCGACAAGACCGGGAGTCACAACCTGATCCGTGGCATCGATAACTTCACCCGAATAAGCAAGTTCAATTCGTCGCTCAACGTCACTGGTGGTGCCAACGGCAACGATCTTGCCATCGAACGATGCAACAGCGCCATTTTCTATGATCTCAAGATGATTGAGATCGCCACCCGTAACGGGACCCGGTTTGCTTCGACGGCATGTAACGAGCTGCCTGATGTTCTTTATTATGAGATCTGCCTGCATAGTTACTTCATCATCGGTATTTTGACGCCCTTCTCCTTAGCAAATTTGATTGCGTCATCATAACCGGCGTCGGCGTGACGCATGACTCCGGTTCCGGGGTCGGTCGTCAGAACGCGCAAAAGACGCTCATCCATTTCTTTCGAACCATCGCACACAACAACCATTCCGGCGTGTATCGCATATCCGATTCCGACTCCGCCACCGTGGTGGATCGATACCCATGATGCTCCTGAGCAGATATTCAGCATAGCGTTCAGCAGCGGCCAGTCGGCGATTGCATCGGAGCCATCTTTCATCGATTCGGTCTCGCGATTTGGCGAGGCCACCGATCCGCAGTCGAGATGGTCGCGGCCAATCACGATAGGCGCTTTGAGCTTGCCGTTGCGAACCATTTCGTTGATAATCAACCCGAATTTAGCTCTCTCGCCGTAACCGAGCCAGCATATCCTCGATGGCAGCCCCTGGAACTGCACTTTCTCGTGAGCCATCTTGATCCAGTCGCAGAGGGGTTTGTTGTATGCGAACTCTTTGAGGATTACCTCGTCGGTGGTGTATATATCCTGCGGATCGCCCGAAAGCGCCGCCCAGCGGAAAGGACCTTTGCCTTCGCAGAACAACGGTCGGATATATGCCGGAACGAATCCGGGGAAATCGAAAGCGTTCTTCAATCCAGCTTTCTCAGCCTGCCCGCGGAGATTATTGCCGTAGTCGAATACGATTGAACCGGCTTTCTTGAGGTCGAGCATAGCCTGAGTATGGATCACCATAGATTCGTATGCACGCTTGATATATTCATCAGGATCGCTCTTACGCAGCTTCATGGCCTCTTCAAGGGTCAATGTGTGCGGGACGTATCCGTTAAGTTCATCATGCGCCGATGTCTGGTCGGTCACGATATCGGGCGTCACGCCCATCTTCACGAGCTTGGGGAGTATATCCGCGCAGTTGCCGACAAGCCCGACCGACAGCGGCTGTTTCTTCGCGCATGCATCTTTGATCCATTCCAGCGCCTCATCGAGACTGCGCGTTTTCTTGTCGCAGTAGGCATTCTGAAGTCTCTTATCGATTCGCGCCTCATCGACCTCGACACAGAGCATCACCGCACCAGCCATTGTCGCTGCAAGAGGCTGGGCGCCACCCATGCCCCCCATTCCGCCTGTCAGGATGAATTTCCCGCTCAGATCGCCGCCGAAGTGTTTGTTACCGCATGCGATGAATGTCTCGTATGTGCCCTGCAGAATCCCCTGCGAACCGATATATATCCACGATCCGGCGGTCATCTGGCCGAACATGATCAGGCCGAGTTTTTCGAGTTCGCGGAATTTCTCCCATGTCGCCCAATGCGGCACGAGATGAGAATTTGCTATTAACACGCGGGGGCAGTGTTCGAATGTCTTGAATATGCCGACCGGTTTGCCCGATTGCACGAGCAGAGTCTCATCTTTTTCGAGATCTTTGAGAGATTTCACGATCGCGTGGTAACAATCCCAGTTGCGCGCAGCCTTTCCGGAGCCACCGTAGACGATCAGCTCTTCCGGCTTCTCGCCGACTTCGGGATCAAGATTATTCTTCAGCATGCGCATCGCAGCTTCGGCATGCCATGTTTTGCATGACCTCGCGTTGCCACGATCAGCATGGATCGGCTCGGACGGCGCTTTCGATTTGACATCTATTTCAGACATAACACACTCCCGCGATGATTGATACGATTCATCAGCCTGCAAGAAACAGGTTGACCGGCCATTCGTCAATAAGGTTTTGAACGCTTATGTGAGATCGGCACGTCGCTTCGCTCCTCGCGATGACGCGTTCCGCTGCATCGAGACTTCTCTATCGAACCCCTATTCGGGAACGGTTAAGCGCAGATTCTGTTACTGACCTGAAGATTAATGATGTTTGAAGGATAGAATCTGGACATGACAAAGACTACTGTGAAACGACATATTAAGCGACTCGGAGTCGCGGGGTTTGTGTTTTTCACCCTCAAAGGCCTCCTCTGGCTGCTGATCCCATTATTCTTCGTGAAGAGCTGCTGATACCTGTAGGTCAGCGATCCTTGCCTGATCGAGCAGAGCGAAGAGAAGGTGCGAACGTCAGTGAGCAGATCCTGACAATTGTCTGGAAAAACATAACGAAGAAATAGGCAGGATCATTC
>JAHJOQ010000160.1 GCA_018820315.1 Candidatus Zixiibacteriota bacterium
CTGATGTTGCTGACATCTACCGGCGGCTACTTGCACTTCATTTTCTCGGGCTTGGTGGTGGCACCCCAGTTCCGGAAGCTGGACCTCTACACGGTAGCCGGCTATTTCGGCCATCGTTTCGGCGAACAATCGCGCTTTGTGATGCTAATCCTGTCACTCCTATTCAGCGTCTTCATTATCGCGGCTCAAATGGCCGCTTTTGGAACGGTGCTTGCCGCGATCATGCCTTCGATTGCCGACGCCACACATCTGCTGCGATGGGCGATTCTGATCAGCGGATTGCTGGTGGTAATTTACAGCACGGCGGGGGGGTTGCTGGCCGTGATTCATACAGATGTCTACCAGTTTGTTGTGCTGTTGCTCGGTTTTGCCATTACACTAGCCTTCTGCATTCCAGACATAAGCAGCTCTTACAATTCCGAAACCGGCGAGTTCGTTCCGGACCGATTCGGAAGTGTAGATTTGGTGCAACCGGTTTCACTGGGTCGGCACATTGCGCAAAGTGATGATTCTCTGACTGCTTTCCTCAGGTCGCAATTCACTCCGGCTGAGCAACAATTACTGCAGGCTCCGGATAGCTGCGCGCACTTTTCCTATCAGCGACAACGACTGCTGGTCGACGGCTTGAATCGGGCTCTCGATGACGCAAACTTGAGTGTTCAGCCTTGGTTACACGAATTGCAACTCAGTGCTCAGAGCCGGGAGTTGCTGCATGCGGATCCGGCCGATCGCGATTTGCAACGCCTGAATCTCTCGATTCTGCAAGATAACTACCCTGATCAGTTCACACGCAGCCGTACCATACCTGCCGACTTTTTCAAACTTGATGGCGGCAAAGGCTGGATATTTCTAATAACAACATTTTTGGCGTTTCTGCTGGGAGAGACTTTTGCCCCAGGATACGCCACCCGCTACTGTGTGGGAAAGAATGTCAAAGAAACCAAGCTGGGAATCGCAGGCGTCGGCATCTTCCAGACCTTCACATTTCCGGTCATTCTCTTCTTCATCGCGCTCTACGCACGCATCCACTTCCCTGATATCGATCCCCAGCAGGCATTACCATTAGTGGTGCAGCAACTGGGTAGCCCGATCATCGGCGGGCTGATCATCGGAGCGCTGCTGATGGCGGTGATGTCTTCGGCTGATTCAGCACTCAATTCGGCCACGGCTATCTTTGTCAAGGATCTCTTTGAGCACCAATTGGGTTGGGAGGATATGGGCGACGGTCGCATGCTTCGGCTGGCGCGCATTTGTACAGCGGCGCTTGGGCTCACCGCAATCCTGATCGCCATACTCTGGTCCGATATCATCGGTTTGCTGTTGTTTACCTACCATGTTTGGGCTCCGGCAGTGATTTTGCCCGTAACGCTGGGTGTTCTCTGGAAACGTCGCTCGCGCAAACTGAACCACAACATCTTTATCACTATGCTGGCTGCGACTGTCCTGACAATGATGTTCAGACTGTTTGTCTACCTGCACGGGGAATACAGTTGGACGCTGTTGGGAGAGAAGACATTCGGCTTTGTCCAACAGATTGACCCGGCGGTGTTCGGTGTCTTTGCGTCGTGCGTTGTGTTCGCGCTGTTGAGTGCATTCACGCGATATGATGACTCCAGTGTTCCGGCCACTGAAACATAGAGACTCTGCTTAACCAGACTCTGAGTTCAAAGCAGCTGAGTTCGTCGCGATCCGTCCTCAAATTCTAACAGCAGATCGGATTCCGGAAGCCGTGAACATAGTCCTGTAGTCATTTAGGTCAAATTCGCAGGGATATTGACATAGAGAACTTGCGACCCAACTGCGTTAGATTGCATCCAAATACTTTGAATCACTTGCTCCGAGCTGTCAATCTCATACCTTGACTTCGGAACCATGGTCCCTTCGGCGTCGTTAACGTGTGCATGCAAAAGACTTGTCCGGGAGATTCTAAAATTGTATATTGCGGTGCTAAATTACGCCTGCGAAAGTGGCGGAACTGGTAGACGCGCTGGATTTAGGATCCAGTGGCTTCGGCCGTAGGGGTTCGAGTCCCCTCTTTCGCACATATTAACGGGAGGAACATTGGATTACACGTATAACATAACCGAAGAAAAAGACTGTAAACGGATTATCGATATCGAAATTCCAAAAAATAAAGTCGATGAGAAGTTCGATGAAGTCTTTCGGATGCTGAAGAAAGAGGCGAAAATTCCCGGATTCCGCCCCGGCAAGGCGCCCATGTCGGTAGTCAAGTCACGTTTCGGTAACGACGCGCGATCTGAAGTCGGCGAAACCCTTATTCAGGACGCGTTTCAGGAAATTATCAAGGAAGCCAAGCTCTCACCGATCGCTCCGCCTGTCCTTTCGGAGGTGGACTTCAAGGATGGTGAGCCGATCAAATTCACGGCGAGTATTGAAGTCGCACCGGATGTGAAGCTCGATAAAATCGATGGTTTCACGATTAAGAAACCATCTGAAGTCATAACGGATGCTGATGCTGAGATGGCTTACAGTTCAATCCTTGAGATGTATGCCTCGCTGGAACCATCCGATGAGCCGGCGGTGGAAGGCAACCACCTGACTGTCGACATGGAGAAGATTTCCGATCCCGACAACAGAATGAAGGAATCTGAATTCAAGGACTTCTCGGTCGAGTTGTCGAGAGAGACATCGCTGCCTTCATTTATCGACGCACTTGTGGGTACAAAGGCTGGGGATGAACGCGAGGTGACGGTCGATTATCCGGCAGACTATGCAGAGAAATCGCTTGCTGGATCGACTCTCAAGTTCAAAGTAAGGGTGACCGCTGTAAAGAAGAGAGTTCCCCCGGAGCTGAATGATGAGTTTTTCAAGAAATTCGGCGAGGAGTTGAAGTCGGTCGACGAACTCAAGGCGAAGATCAAGAGTGATCTCGAGATGCGTCGCAAGAAGGAGATCCAGGAGGATATCCGCGAGCAGGCGATCAAATCGGTGATCTTTCACAATCAATTCGAGATGCCCCAATCGCTGCTGGAATCGTATCTCGATGATGTCGTCGAGGATTTCAGAAAGCAGCAGAAGGGTCAGAAAATCGACGAGGCCGAGCTCAGGCAGAAATACCGTGCAGTCGGCATTCGGATGATACGATGGAACATTCTCATGTATGAAATAGCTGAATCGAAGGGAATCAAGGTCGAAAAGGACGATATTGATAAGTGGATTGATACATTTGCCGATAGGTATAATATTACTGTAGATCAGGCCAGACGAATGCTTGAGCAGAGCAAAAAAGTTCAGGATGTCAGGGAGACTGTTCTCGAAGCTAAGGTCATGAGCTACATCCTTGATAATTCAGAAATTGTGGATGCATAGCATGAGAGAAAGGAATCAGATGCCGTACGTTCCGATAGTAGTCGAGCAAACCGGCAGGGGTGAGAGGGCATATGATATATTCTCCCGCCTGCTAAAGGACAGGATCATCTTTATCGGTACCCCGATTGATGACAACATAGCCAACCTGGTTATTGCGCAGATGCTGTTTCTTGAGGCTGAAGACCCCGAGAAGGACATCAACGTCTACATAAACAGTCCTGGTGGGATGGTGACAGCCGGCATGGCGATTTATGACACCATGCAGTTCATTAGACCAAGTATAGCAACAACTTGCATGGGTTTGGCGGCGAGCATGGGCGCAGTTCTTCTGACAGCCGGTGCTGCCGGCAAGCGTGCTGCATTGCCACACTCACGGATCATGATCCATCAGCCGCTTGGAGGAGTGCAGGGGCAGGTAACCGATATCGAAATTCAGACAATCGAGTTCAAGAAGCACAAAGACGCTCTGAACAAGATTCTCGCCCTGCACACTGGACAACCGATCGAAACCATCGAGAAAGACACCGACAGGAACTTCTTCATGTCGCCGGAAGAGGCAAAGGCGTACGGTCTAATAGACGAGGTTTTCGAAAAAAAGGGATACTGAACATGAAGGTACCCCCTTGCGTTAGTTTTAACAAGCTGAGACTTGAAGATATTATCTAAGAAGAGGGCTGGCAATATTGCGACTTTGGGACTGATATTCTTGTCTCTTTGCTGAATGATCTCCCACGGAGTTTTGTAACCTTTGTAGCTGTTGGTTCTTGCGACATTGAACCATATGACATAAGCGGTTGCTTTGTCGATAAAGTTCTGAGTTGATCTGAACTGTTCGACCTCCAGGAACTCGTCTTCGATTATCCTGTGCACAGTTTCGACATCAGCCTGATATGTGTGTGCTCCTGGAGGTATAGTGTCATGGATGAGTCCCTCTTCGGCTTCGACAGTCTTTGTAAAGCTGGAGGGTTCTTTAGCTGACCATGCACCTACGAACTCGCCTCCGTTGTCAGTCTGGATACGAGAGCCATCGAGATTGACCCCACACATCTTGAGGTGATCGATGATGATCTGAGCAAAGAGTGTGGCGCATGTGAGTGTACACTCAGAGGCATATCCGAGGAACTGCAATCCTGATACGACATCTCTGGCCGTGTACTGATACTTTGGCAGCTTATGTCGTCTCATCTGGATGAAGTATTCAGGGATGTCATAGAGATGCTTAGTGTCAACATCGATCTGCTCGAAGAGTCGCCATCTGGCCTTCATCTCTCTGAGGTCGTTCTTGGTCTTGTGCTTACGTCGTTTCTTTCTCAGCAAACCTTCCTCCTTCCAGATCTTACGGATAGCCTTTTCTGAGATTGTAAGGTCAAACTCTCGCCTGATTCTCTCAGCTCCCCATGATTTGAGCTTCTTTTTGAGCCTTATTGCCTTTGCTCTCTGTTTCGGATCGATCTTAGAGCGTTTGCTATTCGGTCCTTTCCTTCGATCCTCCAGACCCATCATGGAACCCGGCTCCCATCTCGACAGCCATTTACGGACTGTCTTGGGAGTCGTATTGAATGCTCTGGCAGCAGGTTTGACTCCACGCTCTCTGGCATCTCTGACTATTTCGTAGCGGAGCAATCTTGGGTCTTTACTTCGTCGCATATTTGTGTAATATCCAATCGGACACATATCTCCGTCCCCGGTGGTTATGTTTTTCGTCGAATACAATCAACCAGGATATGGGGAATGTGTCCACCTGTTTTGAGCGTAGAGCAGGTAAGTCTCCGTTCGCTACGCTCACTCCGACTTACCTGCTCTTGAACCATTCCTTTATCAACCTTTTTCCATTCTTCCCCCAGATCAGAAGGGGGGTACCTTTTACGTTCCGAGTCCCA
>JAHJOQ010000161.1 GCA_018820315.1 Candidatus Zixiibacteriota bacterium
ACCTGTTTTGAGCGTAGAGCAGGTAAGTCTCCGTTCGCTACGCTCACTCCGACTTACCTGCTCTTGAACCATTCCTTTATCAACCTTTTTCCATTCTTCCCCCAGATCAGAAGGGGGGTACCTTTTACGTTCCGAGTCCCATGCAACGAAATGATTGATGTTTCGTCGGCTTATGCTTATACTACGGAATGGCAAATCCGAGAGTCAAAGCTGTTCTGCTCGATGTCGGGCAACCACTCGTCGAAGATTCATCGCTGGAAGAATACTGGAACCCGTGGTTGGCTGAATACCTATCGAAGCACTTCAGCAGGGAGATTACTCTGGAGGAGGTGCGGGAGAAGCAGGATGAAGGTATCGAATGCTATGCGCCGTCGATCTACTCCTACGTCATCTGGCAATATGTGAAGCCGGACAAGACGCTGTACAAATCGATACGATACGAACTAGATTCGCTCGACTATTCGAAATACCTGTTCGTCAGGCCTGAGGCGGTCGAAGTTTGCAGGGAGCTATCGAAGAGGTACACTCTCGCGATTGCAGCCAATCAGCCTCCGATGACTGCAAGAATACTGGACGATGCAGGGCTTCTGCGGTATTTTGAGTTCAAGACTATGTCGGGTGAGATGGCACACTCGAAACCTGATCTCAGGTTTTTCACACACATTCTGGATAGTATCGGCATGTCCGCATCTGATGCTGTGATGGTTGGCGACCGTCAGGATAACGATATCACTCCCGCAAAGATGCTCGGGATGCGCGCATTGCGCTGGAAAGGTGGCTTTTTCAAAGATCAGATCATCAGGCTTCCGAGCGAGGAGCCGGACGGCGAATTGACATCTCTGCACGAACTTCCGGAGTTAATCGAAAAGCTCCAGTCGAACTGATTCGCAAATAGACTACATTCATGAATAAGGGGATACTATGCTGGCGAAAATTCTCTCAGCGGCTGTGCTGGGTATTGATGCCTATACCGTGGAAGTCGAGGCGGATATTACTCAAATGCTGCCCGCTTTCACGACTGTGGGCCTTCCCGATGGCGCGGTCAAGGAATCGAAAGAGCGTGTCATGTCGGCGATCAAGAATTCCGACTTCATTTTTCCGAGCAAGAAGGTGACGATCAATCTCGCGCCAGCGGATGTTCGCAAAGAGGGATCTGCATTCGATCTGCCGATAGCAATTGGCATTCTGGCCGCGACCGGTCAGGTTATGCGCGAGGATTTCTCGGAAATCGTCGTAGTCGGTGAGTTGTCGCTCGATGGTTCACTGCGGCCTGTGTCGGGGATTCTCCCAATGGCTATGCATGTCGAGCAGTCGAAAAAAACCAGTATGATCGTGCCGGAAGAAAATGCCATGGAAGCTGCGATGGCCGATGGTCTCGATGTCTATCCGGTCAAGGATCTGCGGGAGGCTATCGACTTTCTCGAGAACGGCAAGGAAATTAAGCCGCACAAGATTGACATCGACAAGGTCTTCAATAGGGAGCAGGATTACAAGATCGATTTCTCGGATGTTAAAGGTCAGGAGGGCGCGAAACGTGCGCTTGAAGTAGCTGCCGCCGGTGGTCACAACATTATCCTGATCGGGCCGCCCGGGTCGGGTAAGACGATGCTCGCGCGACGGTTTCCGACGATTCTGCCGAATCTTACACTCGAAGAAGCGCTCGATACCACGAAGATTCACTCTGTCGCTGGCATTCTGCCATCGAACACGCCACTGATTGCGACGCGGCCGTTCCGTTCGCCGCATCACACGATTTCCGACGCCGGGTTGATCGGCGGGGGGCGGATTCCGAGACCCGGTGAAGTATCGCTGGCGCATCACGGCGTGTTGTTTCTCGATGAGATGCCGGAGTTTCGCAAGGATGTTCTCGAAGTGATGCGGCAGCCGATGGAGGATGGTCGCGTCACGATTTCGCGGGCGGCGATGTCGCTGACCTACCCGGCCCAATTCATGCTCGCGGGCGCGATGAACCCCTGCCCATGTGGATACCACGGCGACAATTCTCACGAATGCAACTGCACGTCGATGCAGATTCAGAAGTATATGTCGAAAATTTCGGGACCGCTTCTCGACCGGATCGACATTCATATTGAGGTACCGGCGGTGAAGTTCAAAGACCTGGCGTCTGAACCGTCGGGAGAGAAATCGAAATCGATCCGCGACCGCGTGAACAGAGCGCGCAAGATTCAGCTTGCGCGATTCAAGAATGAGGCTAAGATGTTTTGCAATGCTCATATGGAATCGCGCGATATTCAGTCATATTGCCCGATTGGTGAGGATTCGAAGGCGCTGCTGCGAATGGCGATCACCAAACTCGGACTTTCCGCGAGAGCCTATGATCGTATCATCAAAGTCGCGCGCACAATTGCCGATCTTGAATCGACGGAAAACATCCAACCCGCGCACATCTCCGAAGCCATCCAGTACCGCAGCCTGGACCGGAATTTGTGGTTGTGAGGGTGGGTTTCCCGCGCGGTGAGCCGTTAGAGACCTTTTCCTGACGGCTTAATGAATCCCTATTCCGATTCATCGAGGGATTCCCACAATCCCATAGCCTGGTTGCAGCCCAGCTCTGCTAACTCGTTGCAAAGTTCATCGAGCATATTCTTCTCGACGCCGTTGTTGCGTAGAGACTTGAGCAAGTCGATCATTTCCCCGCACAAATGCATGTTCTGCGGTGCTAGAGGGTGACTCTCGCCTTGCAGGAGGTGTAGAAACAGCGTCGCGGTCGGATGAGCATAATTGGACGAAAATCCATCTTCCTTGAGATGCCTATAGAAATGACGAGATGCAAACTCCACCTTCGGGAAACTGGCAGCAACTTCAACAGCCTGTTCAAACACCGGTCTTAGCTCTAGTATCCACTCGATCATACCGGCTGCCTCAACATCTCCGAGCGCGATAGGGATTCCATCTGCTCGTCGTGTACAATATGCTTTGAGCCATCGATCCCAAATACCTTTCCGATTGTCTTCCGAGACTTGCGACAGCATATATGAGAATTTCCACGTCCAGTTCCGCATGTCATTCTCCGACGATATGAATGGAATGAGGTGATCCAGCCAGTTGTCATCAAGTGGGTTGGGGAGAGACACGGCCATATTAGCCAGATGTTGCATAAGATGTTCGCGAGTCCTTTCAGGTTTGGCAGGGAACATCTCAGCAGCTTGTAGGCAGTAGGGTTTCAGGTACTCCAGCATTTCCCATCTGAGATCGCCCCAAGCAATGAACCCATGCCAACACTGTTCAGCTCTGGCCTTGTTCGCGTTCCAATCGAGCAGTGGCAGCGCATTCTCCACTGTCCACTTCCTATCGAGAGCGAACAGGAAGAGGATTTGACTCGCAAGCACAACACGTCCAAGCTGACACGAAAGGTCACTTCCCGCGACTATTGTACTAAATCGTTCTTTGTATTGGTCAGGAAGAAAGTCCGCTTCGTACCTGCCTATCTCGAGATACCGTGATATAGAATGCAGCCAGAAGAGGACAAGCTGTCCGGATGTGTCATTAATTGCATTTCCGAGCCAATCGCTCGACGCTTCCCTGGGCTCTCGATCTCCCACGAGATTCCAAAGTGCCTCCGCAGTGTCGTCGGCACGGCCGAGAATTGTCTTCGTCAGTCCACCTTTCATTTCCGCCGCATCCCAAAGAATGTTCGCTACAACGTTGTGGTGACGCTTTTGCACTTCTTTGCAGGAGAGGATGTCAAACAGCCTATTCCATCCTTCGGCATCAAAACCCATTTTCGGCCACGCATAGAGTAGAGTGCGCCACAAGTCTTCCTTCCACTCTTGCCTTTTGATCAACTCCTCTGCGAGATTAAGGCCCCATGTCGGTCGCTCCTTGGCTGCTTTTCCGACACGATCTAATAGCCCTTCGCGATGCGGTCCGCGGAAGTGATCCCCCCGAAATTCGAGCACATAGTCAATCAACTCTCCGATGTCCTTAGAAAGGATTTCGTCAGTTTCGATAGGTGATTCACCAGCTAGCCGTACAAGCGGAGACATGAAGTGATCCAAGTCTGGATTATCCCTCGGCTTGAACACTGGATTTTCCTGTTGTATCTGTTCGAACGATTTTTGGGCCAACTCACAATCAGGTGCGTGTACAGAAATCCAGTACAGCAGGTTATATATTTCGTAATGGTCATGCTTGTCGGTCAACTCTTCTGCACCTCCTCCGCTGCAGGTCCGCGCAGCGCGCTCCGAACCACCTCTTCTTGAATCTCTTTGGAGGCTGATGGAAGTACGTCTCTAAGCAGCATGAATATCTCATGTTTTAGACCATACTTGTAAAGCCATTCGTGTTCAAGCAGCCAGCGGAGCTTGTCATCATTCGCCATTTGAGGGCTGATCCTGACTGCATGTACGCTTAAACGCTGAAAGATCAAGATATTTGAAGCGGCCCACTGTCTCCAAAGCGACTCTGCGTATGATGGTTCATTGGTCAGCAAATAGTCTATGACATCCCGAATGTAGTGCACAATTTTCTCATAGCCATCAATGTGTCTGTCCTGTTCATGTTCCTCAATGGCAGACAGTCCCCAACTCAACTGGTCCCATCCAGGACCGAACTTTCCCACAGCATCGAGGTAAAGCACAGCCTTCCCGAGTTGCGATGAAAGCATAGATGCTAGTGTCCCGTCAACATGATATTATTGGGCATGTCATTGACTTCCGAAATTGTTTGCGCTATATTTGTGCAAACAAGGAGGTGGTCGATGAAAAAGTACATCGTTCGATTATCGAAGGAGGAGCGTGATAGACTGAAAC
>JAHJOQ010000162.1 GCA_018820315.1 Candidatus Zixiibacteriota bacterium
ACCTGTTTTGAGCGTAGAGCAGGTAAGTCTCCGTTCGCTACGCTCACTCCGACTTACCTGCTCTTGAACCATTCCTTTATCAACCTTTTTCCATTCTTCCCCCAGATCAGAAGGGGGGTACCTTTTACGTTCCGAGTCCCAATCGCAACTCCACGCCAATCTTGACAACAACCATGCGAATAGGTATCTTACTTCGTTGTAGCGTGATCGAACTGTCACGATCAGCCAATGAACTGTGCTCGAAATGGAACGAATTCTGACTCGATTATGTTCTGGAAGAATCTGAGGCGCTTACTGGCAGCAAGACAGGAGAGACGTCTCAGTTGACTCTGATTAGTGACCTGCGTGTTTGGACGTGAAGAGGAGGCGAAGTTGGAAAAGATATACCTAGATCATAACAGCACCACTCCAACTGACTTAAGGGTCATCGACGCGATGCTGCCCTATATGCGTGATGACTGGGGCAACAGCTCGAGCCTGCATCTGTTTGGAAGGGCGGCTCGTGTTGGGCTCGAAGAATCTCGCGACAAGATAGCATTGTACCTGAAATGCCGTCCCGACGAGATCTACTTCACATCAGGCGGCACCGAATCTGACAATCTCGCCGTCAAGGGAATAGCGTATGCTATGCGCGAAAAAGGCAGACATATCATCACGTGCAAGATCGAGCATCAGGCAATCCTTGAAAGCTGCCAATTTCTTGAAACAGAAGGGTTTGATGTGACGTATCTCCCTGTCGATGAGTACGGGATTGTCAATGTCGACGAGCTCAAGAAGGCTATTCGCGATGACACTACGCTTGTTTCCATAATGTTTGTCAACAACGAAGTCGGAACCATTCAGCCGATCAATGACATTGCCGATATCTGTGACGAGCGGGGCGTTTATTTCCATACTGACGCCGTGCAGGCAGTCGGTAGGATTCCGGTCGATCTTTCCGCAACTAATGCAACGCTGATGTCGACTTCGGCTCACAAAATCTATGGTCCGAAGGGGGTAGGTGTATTGTTTATGCGGGCCGGCACAATGATCTCACCATGGCAGACTGGTGGACATCATGAAAGCGGTGTCCGATCCGGTACCGTCAATGTGCCGGGTATTGTGGGATATGCCAAAGCGTTGGAAATAGCTGTCAATGAGATGGACGAGATTCAGACTCGCGTGAGCACGCTCGCTGAGAGTTTTAGGATAAGGATACAGGAAGCGATTCCGGATGCACAATTCAACGGGCATCCGACTCAGAGAGTTAAGAGCACGATTAATTTCTGCTTCAGGGGGGCGGAGGGAGAAGCACTGATATTGAATCTCGATATGAAGGGAATTGGGGCATCGTCGGGGTCGGCATGCACGTCCGGCTCTACAGAGCCCTCACATGTCCTTCTGGCCATGGGAATTCCACCTGAAATTGCTCAGAGTTCGGTCCGGTTTTCGTTTGGAAGGGGCAATACATCAGATGATGTAGACTTCACTGTCATGGCTGTCAAGGAAGTTGTTCAGAGACTGAGGAGCATGTCACCGTTCTATGCTGAGTCAAAGAATTAACAAGGGGTAAGAGTACAACAATGTTGGCAAAAAAGACTGTGGCTGTCGCAATGTCTGGCGGGGTCGATTCTTCCCTCGCGGCGTTGCTATTAAAACAGCAGGGCTTTGCCGTGTTTGGTGTCACGATGAAGCTCTGGGAATTCGATGATGTTGGGGCAACGAAGCCGTCAGAACTCAAGTGCTGCTCGGTTGAGTTGATTAATACTGCACGATCTGTTTGTGACCAGTTTGACATTCCTCATCATACTCTCGATATGACCAGCTCTTTCAAGGAGTGCGTGATATCGAATTTCATTAAGGAATATCAGAGTGGACGCACTCCGAATCCGTGCGTTGTATGCAATACGAAGATAAAGTGGGACGTGCTAATCAAGAAAGTCACCGCTATGGGCGCCGACTATCTGGCAACCGGCCACTATGCAAGAATAGAGTACAACAGCAAGTTTCATCGACATGCCCTGCGCAAGGGACTGGATCAGAAGCGCGATCAGTCATACTTCTTGTGGGGATTGCAACAGGCTGACTTGAAGCGGACGATCTTCCCGCTGGGACAGATCACAAAACGGCGGACACGCGAATTAGCTAAGCAGTGTGGGCTTAGAAACTCCGACGCGCCGGAGTCGCGCGAGATCTGCTTCATCCATGATGACGATTATCGCAGATTCATGAAAGAGATCGCCGAGGGTCCGGATCAGCCGGGCGACTTCATAGATGAGAACGGCAAGATCGTTGGGCAGCATGACGGTGTTTCGATGTACACTGTGGGACAGCGCAAAGGGCTTGGCATAGCTCTAGGGTATCCTGCCTATGTCAGAGCGATTGATGTAAAGAACAACGTCATTCATCTTGGTCATGAGGAGGATCTCAAATCCAGGAAATTCCTCGTCGAGCAGCTGAACTGGATCACTATTCCGAAGCCTTCTGTTCCGATTGAGTGCATGGTCAAGATCAGATATGGTGCGAAGCCTGTACCTGGTGTGATCTCTCCTTTTGGAGAGGGCGTCTATGTCGTCGAACTCAAGGAGCCACTCAAGGCCATCACTCCGGGACAATCGGCTGTCTTCTACAGTCAGGACTTCGTTTACGCTGGTGGTATCATTTGCAGCACAAAGGATTAGCCTGAACACCACCTTCGTTTTTGGTTGACATCCAACAACAGGACATCATAATTCCCTGGTGTGAGGTTGCTTTAAAGCGTCTTCGCGCTGGAATTCTGGTTCATCGCAGCCACATCCCAAGGAGGAAGAGATGGCGAAGATAAAGTTTCTCGGTCATTCCTGTTTCACGATTGCCACGGGCAATACGAATCTTATCATAGATCCTTTCCTGACCGGCAATCCGATGGCAGGAGCGAAAGCTTCGGAAATCAAAGCTGACTACATACTTGTCACTCACGGTCACGGAGATCATTTCGGTGACACAATCGAGATCGCCAAGAACAACGATGCCACCGTTATTGGTCCCAATGAGATCGCGGTATTCTGCAAGGGCAAAGGCCTCAAGGCGCACAATATGCACATTGGCGGCGCATGGAATTTCCCGTTCGGGAAAGTGAAATTGACGATCGCTCACCACGGATTCTCATCCGGCGAAAGTGGTCTTGATATTGGCGGAAATCCGTGCGGCTTTGTGTTCACCGTAGAAGGTAAAAACATCTACCATGCGGGTGACACAGGTCTCTTCATGGACATGCAGATCATCGGTGAAGTGGGGCTTGATCTGGCGATGCTCCCAATTGGTGACAATTTCACTATGGGTATCGACGATGCAGTGAGGGCGGTTGATTTTCTTAAGCCGAAGAAAGTCGTCCCGATGCATTACAATACGTTCGACCTGGTGAAAGCTGATCCCCAGGAATTCAAATCGAAGGTCAAGGGTGCGGAGTGCGTCGTGATGGCAGTCGGTGACAGCATGGAAGTCTAGTCTCGACGATATTGCGCGAAAGTGTGTCTCATGTTCGGATCTTACGCGTTCCCACAAATGTAGATAGCAGTAAGATCGATTCATACGTTGGGTTCATGAAGTCTTGAGAGAGAAAAGAGGTTGTGATGGCTGGCAGGAAGGGTTTCAGAATATTGCTTTGGCTCGCTGCAATAGCAGTCGTGCTTGTTCTCGTCGTTTATGCCGCAGTCTTGATACTTCTCCCGCAAGATAAGATTGTCGAGCTGATCATTCCGAGGGTCGAAAAGGCGTTGAATCGCAAGGTAACTGTTGGAGACGTATCCTTCACGATCTGGAGCGGCATCGGTCTGCGATTGTCCGACCTCGAAGTGAAAAATCCGAAGGGTTTCGACAATCCTAACATGCTTATACTCGACCACCTTGATGTGAAAGTGAAATTCTTCCCGCTGTTCAAGAAACGCCTCGAAATTACCAGCATTGTTCTTGATGGCCTCAGAGTGAACCTGGCGCGAACTGCTACGGGTCTGACCAATTACAGCGATCTGGGAGGGGCACCCGAATATGGCGTTGAACGGATAGAGCCGGAACAGGCTGCGGCTGCGCTGCCGTTCAGCTTTGAGAATCTGGTGCTGTCCAATTCATCACTTGTCTACGTCGATGATTCGTCCGGGTACTCGATTGCGCTCGATGGAATCAAACTCAAGAGTACATTGCTAACAGAAAGTGACCGGAGCTCGATGAAATCGAGCGGTGAGATGAGTGTCGATGGTTTCACGTACACCGTTTCGGGGGAGGAGCATCCCTTGCCGTCGCTGAAACTGGAGCTGCGACATGATCTCACATACGCCCCTCAAGGCGACAGTATGACAGTCAATAGTCTCGATTTTGCGCTTAATGAACTCAAGGGCAAGCTGACAGGCTCAATTACCAGCATCTCAGCCGAGCCGATTCTCGATCTGAACATCCGAACAGAGGATTTGAGCTTGAACGATATCCTTGAGTCGATTCCGGTCGAAGCGTTTCCTCAAGTCGCCGATCTCGTAGGCTCAGGCAAGCTTCATATGGTCGGAGATTATCGCGGTCCGGCGAGACTGACTCGTATCGCTGAGATCGAGGGTAAGGTGTCTATGAACGGTATCGAGTTGGCGCATGAAAGTTTCAAAGGAAAGCTTAAGATCAAACTCGCCGAGCTCAACTTCACGCAGTCAAATCTGACATTTTTCACAGATGATGCCGAACTCTCTGGCGAACCATTCAAACTGAAAGCGATTGTGGACAACCTTCCCGATCCGAGCATCTCGGCGGAATTCAGCATGAATCTGAATCTCAGCGTATTCCAGCCATATATGGAGCCGGATGCTGATTTGTCCGGCAGAATGAAGATCGAAACTACCGCATACGGCAAGATGAATGAGACAGCATCCATGTCTCTGCTCGGATCGCTGGAAATCGAGAATCTGAAATACCGCTCCAAATCGATGGATTTCCCGGTTGATGACCTCGATGCTACCTTTGAATTTCTTGGTAAGGATGCGGTGGTGAAGAAGTTCGACGCCGATCTTGGTGAATCTGACATTTCCATCCAGGGGAAGATCAAGGGATTTACACCATACGTCTTCCTGCTCGGAGATGTAGAACGTAAACCGCACTTCACCGGTCGGGTGACGTCGCAGTATCTCGATATCGATGGTCTCTTTCCCGAGGAAGTGGAGAGTGTCGGTGAACCGAGCTCTGTAGCGACTGATACCTCCATGCTCTTCCTGCCTGATTTCGACGCCGACGGCACGTTTTCCATATCAGAAGGCATTTACTCTCTCGTTGCTTTTGAGGATGCCACCGGGAAGTATGATCTTACAGACTACGTGCTCTCAATTGACAGCGTGAATGCCAAGGTCTATGATGGTAAAGTAACGGGTTCGGCCATCATCGATATCGAGAACTTCGATAGGCCGGAATATCAGGCAGATTATTCCGCCAGAGGAATTGAGATAAACAGTTTCCTCTCCCGCTTCACGTCGTTCGAGAACCACTTATTCGGAGAGTTCGACATCGACGGGTCATTCTCCGGTGCCGGGGCTGAAGTCAAAGATCTGCTTCCCACGCTCAAACTCAGCGGCACCGGGAAGATGCGCGATGGGAAATTGCTGAATTTCGATCTGATCAGCAAGCTTGCCGAATCTGTCGGCGCCAAAGTCTCTAATGAAGAGAAGATACGCGATCTCATCGGTTCGTATAGGGTTGAGAACGGGCGAGTATTCCTGGATGATCTATTCCTGACATCATCCACGGGAGACTGGCGCCTGAGCGGCTCAGTAGGATTCGATGGTTCTCTTTCATATGCCGGAGACGTGAAACTCTCTGCAAAAGCATCAGAAAACCTCGATTTCCTGGGAGGTCTGAAGGCGCTATTCCAGAGCGATAAGGGTGATGTCGTGCTTCCTTTCAAACTGACAGGCTCATACGCAGCACCCGAAATTGCGCTTGATACTTCACCGCTCAAAGAAAATGTCGATAACAAGATCAAGAACGAGAAGAAGAACCTTCTCGACAAATTGTTCAAGAAGTAGGGCCTGACGAAACATCGACTGACTTATGTTTAGAGCTCTCCTGGAGGATATCCGCGCGATTTATCGCAACGATCCGGCAGCACGAAATGTTGAAGTGTTCTGCTATGCCGGGTTGCACGCCATTTGGTGTCACAGATTCACGCATCTGTTGTGGAAGCTCGGAATCCCGCTTCTGCCCAGAATGATATCGCAGCTCAACCGCTTTTTCACCGGTATCGAAATACATCCCGGGGCAACAATCGGACACGGACTATTTATCGATCACGGGATGGGAATTGTGATCGGTGAGACAACCGAGATTGGCGATAACTGTGTTCTTTTTCATGCTGTCACTCTTGGTGGCACCGGTAAGCACAAGGCGAAGCGGCACCCGACAATCGGTAACAATGTCCTTATTGGGACAGGCGCCACTATTCTGGGTCCCGTGACGGTCGGCAACAACGTCGATATCGGCGCCAACACATTCATCGTGATGCATGATGTGCCGGACAACTGCACCGTCGTCGGCTCACCCGGCAAGATTGTCAAACTTAATGATCAGCGGGTAGATATCAAACTTCCGAGAACCGATGACTCTCGCTACCTCTAACTTGCCATCCGATTCCAATTCCGTATATTAGTGACATGACTTTTCGGCTATATTTTGCAGCCGCAGTTTTAGTGGTGATAGCTGGCTCTGATTCGCTTCTTGCCAGAAAGACTGCGGACGTAGACTCCAGGAGTTTTACGATTACAGCTTCTGATGCGCTTGTGGCTGCCGAGACTCGGGATGTGCTGGTGAGAGCTGTCAGTGATGCTGAAGAGATTCTTGGCGATACTGTCGCACCGCGAATCTCGGTCCATATCGTCGACACGCGGCAGGAATTCAACCAGATGATCCGCGGAGGAATGCCGGATTGGGGTGTCGGATGTGCTATACCATCCCGGAACCTCATCGTTGTGCTGTCTTCACGATCTTCCGAGTATGAGCAGTCGTTCGCAGAGATACTCAGACATGAATGGGGGCATATCGCCCTGAGGCACAAAATAGGCAGCGCGTATCTTCCTCGTTTTCTCGATGAAGGATTCGCGATGGACTTTGCCGGTCAATGGAACACCGGACTTGCGGTCACTTTAGCCAAAGCTCAGCTCATGGGGACTCTTTTTCGTCTGAGGAGCATCGACAGAGTGAACTTCTTCAACTCGTCTGAGGCGCAGATCGCGTATGCGCAATCGTATCAGGCCATGAAATATATCCGCTCAGCATACGACAATTCGTCATTCCTGATTCTGCTGGATCAGTTGAAGAGAGGCATCTCACTCGATCCGGCCATGTACAGTGCAATTGGCGCCGATTTTGACACTTTTGAAAGCGAATACACAAAGTATCTCGAGCAGCATTACAGCTGGCTCTTAATCTTTTCTGATATGACATTTGTGTGGATAGGTCTCGCGCTTCTGATCGTAGTTGGTTTTCTTCTCAAGAAGAGACGTGGCCGCGATACGATCAAGCGCTGGGAAGAAGAGGAAAAATACGAGAGCACCGATTTCGATTATGAAGAAGGTGACCCATGGGATTGAGCACCTGATTGCTCGTGTCCTGGTCGCATTTGCGAATACTCTGTCGGAACATGGCGCTCTAAGTCTCGGGGCATCCCTGGGTGCGATTGCTCGGTTGTTGATGCCGAGTCGCGTCGCAATCCTGCGGGAGAATCTCCGACTCTGCCGGATCTCATTCGATGATCCGGAACGGCAGCGCCTTTTTGTCATTCGAGTATTCCAGCACATTGGCGTAACCATTCTGGAGATTCTCAGACAGAACTCTTACCGCCGAAATGATTTCGACAGAAAGATATCATTTGATGATCTCGAGCAGTTCAACATCGCTGCTCGAACAGGTAAGGCTGTCTTGCTGCTATCGGGTCATTTCGGGAACTGGGAACTGCTCGGCGCATATGCACGGCGACTTGGATATCCTGTTGACCTGCTGGTCAAACGTCAGAGCGATGAGCGTGCCGATGACCTGATGAACTCATTGAGGCAGAAACAGGGAGTAGGTGTCATCTATACTGATACAGGCATGAGAGCGCTTGTTGACGCTGTGAGGAAGCGCAGGTTTGTCGCCATACTCGCGGATCAATATGGTGGAGCCGAATCGGAGACAGTCAGCTTCTTCGGTCTGGACACATTGGTGCCATCGGGACCAGCCGTTCTGATCGAAAGATACAGTCTGCCGTTTATGTTCGGCACAATGCGCAGGGCAAAGAACGGCCTCCATTATCTGAGCGCACAGACTATCACCAACTGGCAGGGACGGGGGCGTTTGGAGATTCTGCAGGCATACTCAAGCATGCTGGAGGATGCGATAAGGCGCTCGCCGGAGATGTGGCTCTGGACTCACAGGAAGTTCAAGAATCTGAGCAACTACAAGGGTGGCGCTAAATGATAGATCCATCAGCCATCCACAGTGTAATAGTCAGGCTGCCGAATTGGATAGGTGATGCCGTTATGGCTATCCCGGCAGTAAACTGCATCAAGCAGCACCTGCCTCATGCAGAAGTAACGTGCCTTGGAAAGAAGGCGGTCAACCAGCTATACAAATATAACCACAATGTCGACCAGCTGCTGGAATTCAAATTGCCGGAGGGGAAGAACCGCCTCAGCGCTCTTAAGTCGTTTTCTCAAAACCTGCGCAAGCATTCATTCGATCTGGGATTGATTCTGCCTGATTCGTTTTCGTCGGCCCTTGTGTTCAGGCTTGGGGACGTGCGTCGACGAGTCGGTTATCGTTCGGAGCTCCGCTCATTCATGCTGACAGATTCAATTCGACTTCCCGCCGATTTAGTCCACAGAAGCGAGAAATATATCGGTCTGGTGATGCAGGCGTTCGGGATTGAAAACTGCTGCAAAGATATCGCAGTGGATGTTTCTGACAGAGAGAGGCAGGCGGCCGATAGATTCCTGACTGTTGTTGGCAGGTTTGTTGTCATTTGTCCGACGTCACGAGCTCCGTCACGACGTTGGGGTGAAGAGAAATATTGCGAGTTGATTGCTCGTGTGCACAATGACTTACGCTTATCTGTCGTGCTCGCCGGCTCCGGCGATGAATCGGAACTGATAGAGCAGATTGGCAACAAAGCGGGCGTCCCATATCTTAATCTCGCGCAAGAGGACGATCTGTTGCTGTCTGTTGAAGTTATGAGACGAGCTGAGGCTTTTGTCGGCAATGATTCAGGGGCAGCTCATCTCGCTGCCTCAGCCGGAGCGAGAGTGGTGAGCATTTCAGGTGCCGACGATCCGCGCGAGACGCGTCCGCTTGCCAGAGTCGGCACGATAGTAAATAAACAGATCCACTGCAGCCCATGTGTCAAGAACATCTGCCCGAGAGACGACCATGTCAACGAGTGCATGGATGTCATCGCGGTCGGTGAGGTGGTGGAAGTTGTCAGAGAAATCATGGCAATTGAGAAGTAAGAAGAAGATATCGGTTGTCGGCTGCATCAACCGTGACACGGTGATTCGCCCGGGCAGCCCAACCCTCCATGGCTACGGCGGAATTCTCTACAATGTGTTCGGTCTTTCGGCACTCCTTGGATCAGGTGTCGAAATAGTCCCGATGTGCAATCTGGGCAGGGATGCGGCCGCGCCGGTGCTCAGCCTGACGTCAGCATATACAAACATCTTGACCGATCAGATTCGCGTCGTTGCGACCCGAAATAATCATTGCACGATGAAGTATCGTAGAAGTGGTGAGAGGAGCGAGACATTCGCTGGATTCGTGCCTTCTATTTCTTACGGTCAGCTCGAAAGCGCACTCGACAGCGATATCGCATTGGTGAATTTCATCTCCGGGCGGGACGTTACTCTCAAGACTCTCAAGAGATTCCGCGAGCTATTCACAGAGATGATATATCTCGATTTTCATACGTTGTCGCTTGGATTGAGAGAAGGCGGCAGCCGCTTTTTGCGCCGACCGGAAAAATGGCGCGAGTATATCGAGTGCTGCGACTTTCTACAGATGAATGCACGCGAATTCTCCCTGCTGTCCGGCAAGCAGCCGGTTGAATCGGATATTGTCGGGTTTTATGATTCTCACGTGCGATTGACTGGCAAAGCGCTGCTCGTGACTCTCGGCAAGGAGGGCGCTGCCATGGTCGATGTCCGGAGAGGCCGCGCAAGAGTCAGTTTCACCAGACCATCATCACTGCCTACTGTCATAGATACCACAGGCGCAGGCGATCTGTTCGCTGCAGGATTCTGCGCGGGTTTGGTATCGGGAGAATCCCTTGAGGCATGTCTGAAATTGGCTGTGAAGAGTGGAACGCAAGGGTGCACGATCATCCACCCACAGGACTTCGCAGGCCGATAGTGATGTAGCAGTCTGTGATCTTCGTGCGGTCTATTTGTTCAGATAATCTTCGATAATTCTGCGGGCTTTCTCGACCGCTTTCCCACGATGAGACATGCTGTTCTTAACTTCGGCAGGCATCTCAGCGAATGTTTTGCCGAGATGTGGAATCTCGAAAACCGGATCGTAGCCGAAACCCTGTTTGCCCCGTATCTCGGTCGTGATTCGGCCATTGACGCGCCCTTCTGCAAATCGCAAGTCGTTTTTTCCAAAGCATAGAGCAATCACGCACCTGAACCGCGCTGAGCGCTTTTCATCCGGGATACCTTCGAGGGCGGAAAGCAGCTTCCGGTTGTTGTCCGCAAATGTGCAACCCGGACCGGCATAACGTGCCGAGTTGACTCCCGGTTCACCGCCTATTGCATCGACTTCAAGCCCTGAATCATCCGCAAGTGATGGCAGTCCTGTGAAATCGAAGATGGCGGCAGCTTTGAGTGCGGCGTTCTCTTCGAGAGTGGCGCCTGTCTCTTCAACATCTGGAAAATCGGGATATGCATCCTTTGTGACGATTTCTACCTTGAGCCTGGAGAGTATCTCGGTTATCTCTCTAATTTTGTGGATGTTGTTGGTAGCGAGGACGAGTTTCATAGCGTCAGTATTTCGTGATGTCGATTCTAATTACATTTGTGATCTGATCACCAAGAAAGTGTCTTGCCACCTGATTGAATCGATCGGGCAGGTCGGAAACGTAGAACTTGTGCAAGACGTCTGTGGTCTTCTCGCGTAGAAGGTCACGTGTCATCAAGTGCTTATACACCACCTGTGCAGTCTCCTCCGCCGAATCAATCAGCGCAACTTTATCCCCGAGCACCTCGCGTATCACGTTCTTCAGTAGTGGATAGTGCGTGCATCCCAGAACGAGAGTATCGATCCCGTTGGTGCGGAACGGCGCAAGGTAGTCCTCCGCTATCAGTTTGGAAGCGGGCTTGTCCAAATAACCCTCTTCGACAAGGTGGACAAACAACGGACATGCGAGAGAGAATACTTTGATCTTTGGATCGAGTTTTCCGATCTCCCTTGAGTAAACATCGGATGATATCGTACCGGTGGTGCCGATCACGCCGATCTTGCCGTTGCGGGTCGATTTTAGCGCTGATCTGGCGCCCGGTTTTATAACGCCAAGCATCTCTATGTCGTACTCACTCTCGATTGTTGGAAGCGCCAGGGCGGAAGCCGTGTTGCACGCGACGACGATGATCTTGACACCCTGCTCGATCAGGAAATTCGCGTCCTGACGAGAAAACTCGGTGACTATGTCCTTTGACCTCGGCCCATAGGGAGTTCTGCCTGTATCTCCGAAGTATATCACATCCTCATTGGGAAGAAGGCGAAACACTTCCCTGGCAACGGTCAGACCGCCAAGTCCGGAATCGAAAATGCCGATTGGCTGAGAGCTAAGGGTCTCCATCATCGTCTCTTTCTAATCTCTTGCATTGTGCTTGTCAATGAATTTCTTGACACCATAGTATATCGCATCAGCCGCTTTCTGCTGAAATGACTCTTTCTTGAGCAGAGCCTCGTCTCGCTTGTTCGACAGATATGCAAGCTCGATAAGGACAGAGGGCAGGTAGACCTTGTTCAAAAGAAAGAAACCTGCCTGATCAACTCCTCTCGACTTGATCTTCAAGCGATCCTCCAGTTCGTTTTGAATATCGGACGCGAGCTCTTTCGATTCCTCCTGATACTCAGTTTGCATAAAGTCAATCATCACAAAGTCGAGGCTATCCGCAGAGGCACCGCTCGTCCGTTCAAGTAGTATTGATCTGTTTTCCAGCATTGCTGTCCTGCGCGCGTCGTCATCGATAGCAGGAGCGAGGAAGAAAGTCAGTGATCCTGAATTCTTGGCGTTATCGTCGGAGAAGTCTGTATGAATCGATAGAAAAAGATCGCCATAGGTGTTCGCGAGATCGGCTCGCTGTTGCAGGGTCAAGGTAGTATCCACATAACGGGTTAGCATTGCCGAAGTAGTACCGTCCTCATCGAACAGCTCTTTAAGCTTCATGGCAACGGAAAGCGTGACGTCTTTCTCTCTGCAGCCCTGCGATCCTACCGCTCCAGTTTCGTCGCCTCCGTGGCCGGCATCGATGACAATAGTGCTGATGTACCCCGATCTATCGTGCGGCACATCAATGCCCTCAAGAACCGTCGGATCGAAAGTCGTATCCACTATTGCTATCTGGATTCGCGGCGGGTTTGTGGTGAAGCTGTGATGGAAGCTCGATATCGTGCGGTAGAACTTGATCGCCAATTGGGATGACTGTTCGAACTGAAAAGCTTCTACTTTCTTGATGGCTTTGGGCCGTGGATGAGTCCGGAAATGGCGTTCATCCAGTTTCCCTCCGAATATATTGACATTAATCCATTTTTGCTCGCTGACATACGCTTCATATGGCAACTTTTCCCTGGTGACTATTTCAATCAGATAGCCGTTCATCTTTGGTTCGAAATTGACATCAACAATGTTGTACTGGCTCTCTTCCGCCCAGATCGTTTTCTCAACTTCATCCCAGAAAAGAGATTTGGATACAAGATTGTCAAGCGCTTCAACAAATGTAATTGCCGGAACGTAGATATCGCCGTGTCTGTATAGCGCAGGATATGTGATGTTGAGCAGTTGATTGTCGAAGCGAACGTAGTTCGAGAACATCGGTACGACAAGATCACTTTCCCCTGACGTGAGTTGAGCTTCGAAGAACCAAGGGTCCCAATTGAGTTTGCACTCTGAAGCTCTTGCGAGATCCATCAACGACAGATAGGTCAATTCCCCTTCGCTGATTTGCCGGATCGGGTATTCAGAACCCTTGTATTTGTAGACTGCTTGTCCAAATATCGAAGGGCATACGGCTAAGGTGAGAAAGAGTGTGATGATTAATCTGGTGAAGGCTGACATATCTTTGTGTTCTTGTCAGTTTTACGCTGTGCTACCTGTCGCGTTCCCGCATTGCCTGGCGCATTTTGCGGTCCGCGTCTTTCTTCTTGATCGATTCGCGCTTGTCGTAGAGTTTCTTTCCGCGGGCGACCGCCAGTTCGAGCTTGCAAACTTTCCCCTTGAAATAAATACTGATAGGGACAATCGTCAGACCTTTCTCAGCGGTCTGCGCTTTCATCCTTCTGATTTCTTTCTTGTGAAGGAGAAGCCGACGGTCTCGTACCGGATCAGGTTCGAAGTCTGTAGCAAGAGGGTATGGATTGATTCTCATGCCGACGATCCATGCCTCGTTCTCCCGGATCTCAGCATATGCCTCCTGAAGTGAGACTTTGCTGTCTCTTATTGACTTAACTTCGGCACCGATAAGCTCGATCCCTGCCTCATACTTATCCAGTATGTGATATTCGTGAAACGCTTTGCGGTTCTTCGAAATTACCCTGATTCTTGCTTCGCCTTCAGCCATGCAGCCAATTAATGGTCAAACACCTGCGTCTGCAAGTTAAAGTTGTGACGCGACCTGCCGGGTTTTTTGTCTTGCCACATGCCGTAAAATGGGCAATATTGACGCCGCCGGGCCTCCAGCGGTTGGTAAGCAGAGAGGTTGCGGCGATAGCAAGGAGCTTCGCTTTGATTTCTAATCTGATTACAAAGATATTCGGTAGCAAGCACGGCAGGGACCTCAAGAAAATGGGTCCGATTGTTGAGGAGATAAACCGCATTTTTGAGACTCTGGAGGATAAGCCTCAGGAGTATTTCATAGAAAGAACGGCTGAATTTCGCAAGGTGGCTGTTGAGGTCGTTGACGAAGCCAAGGCCCATCTTATAGACACAAATCTCGATCGGAAAGAGAGAAACAAGGAGATCCGCAGGCGGGTCGATGAGTATCTCGACAGCATCCTCCCAGAAGCTTTCGCTATGGTGAAAGAAGTCTGCCGCCGTCTGGTGGGACAGCGATGGGAGACCGCGGGAACAGCAGTCGAATGGAATATGGTGCCATTCGATGTGCAGCTGATCGGCGGCATAGTGCTTCACCAGGGCAAGATCGCCGAGATGGCTACCGGCGAGGGCAAGACTCTTGTTGCGACCTTGCCTCTGTATCTGAACGGACTCGCCGGTCGGGGAGCCCATCTTGTCACGGTCAACGATTATCTCGCAATGCGTGACCGGGAGTGGATGGGACCAATCTTCGAGTACTGCGGCCTGACTGTCGGTTGCCTTCAGAACGGAATGAGCCACGATGAGCGGAGGCAGCAGTATGCACGTGACATAACATATGGCACCAACAATGAATTCGGCTTTGACTACCTTCGCGATAATATGGTTTGGTCAAAAGAACAGCGCGTCCATCGCGAGTTCATCTATGCGATTGTTGACGAGGTCGACAGCGTCCTTATAGATGAAGCGAGAACGCCGCTGATCATATCGGGGCCGGTTGAATCGACTATCGGCGAGGCATTCAGAGATATGCGGCCTCCGGTGGATCGCATGGTCAAGAAACAAACCATTCTTGCCAATCAAATGCTTGCAAATGGCGAGAAGGCGCTCAATAACGAAAACTACAACGATGCTGCTTTCGAATTCCTGACAACGCGGCGTGGAAGTCCTAAGAACAAGAAGCTGCAGAAGCTTGTCAAGGAGCAGGGCGTCGCGAAGATGATTCAGGATATCGAGCTGTCGATATTGCGCGAGAAGAAGAACCTTAATGAAGTTGATGAGAGGCTCTACTTTGCGATCGACGAACGCGACCACTCAGTCCATTTGACCGAAATGGGGCTGAACGAGCTCTCTCCCGTCGACAAACAGCTCTTCGAGATTCCCGATCTCACGGACGGTCTCCATGATATCGACGCTGACGAAGCTCTTACCGCTGAGGAGCGGGTTGTTGCGAAAGAGAAGCTATATAAGCAGCACACGGAGCGTTCACAGAAGTATCACGCGATATCTCAACTTCTGAAGGCGTACTCGCTCTTTGAGAAAGATGTCGAGTACGTTGTTCAGGAAGGCAAAATAATTATTGTCGATGAATTTACCGGCAGGATGATGCCGGGGCGGAGATTCTCCGACGGTCTCCATCAGGCTATCGAGGCGAAGGAACTGGTTACCATCGAAGGGGAGACGCAGACCGTCGCGACTATTACGTTGCAGAATTACTTCAGAATGTACGAAAAACTCGCCGGCATGACCGGAACCGCTGAGACTGAAGCGGCTGAATTCTGGAATATCTACAAGCTTGACGTGGTTGTGATTCCCACAAACCAACCGATTAGAAGGCTCGATTTCGAAGATGTGATTTACCGTACAAAGCGCGACAAATACAAATCCATAATAGAAGAAATCAGCCATGAGCAAGATCGCGGGCGGCCGGTTCTTGTCGGTACTATTTCTGTCGAAGTGTCCGAAACACTTTCGCGACTCCTCAAGGCGAAGGGAATCAAGCACGAGGTGCTCAATGCGAAGCAGCATCAGCGAGAGGCAGAGATTGTCCAATTTGCAGGTCGATCGGGCGCTGTTACTCTTGCGACGAACATGGCTGGACGTGGAACCGATATCAAGCTTGGGCAGGGCGTGCTGCGACATAATAACTGCGCGCTCGTTGAGGCTCCGGAGTCCGGTGAAGTATGCCCTCACAAGAAAGAGCTGAACTGCACCGAGGACATTCCCTGCGGCCTTCACATCATCGGTACTGAGAGGCACGATTCAAGACGCATCGATCGCCAGCTGAGGGGAAGGTCGGGTCGTCAGGGCGATCCGGGATCATCCAGATTCTACCTGTCACTTGAAGATGATCTGATGCGCCTGTTCGGTTCCGATCGAATCGCTTCGATCATGGATCGAGTCGGTGTGAAAGAGGGAGAGGTCATTACGCATGGCATGGTTACAAAGGCTATCGAGCGTGCACAGAAGCGAGTTGAATCCGAGAATTTTGCCATTAGAAAACGAACACTCGATTACGACGACGTGATGAATAGCCAGCGCGAGGTAATTTATGGACGGCGCCTCGATATTCTGGAGAATGTCGATATCTATGAACAGGTCGAAGAGAAGATCAGAGAAATCATCGACAATATGGTCGCGGAGCACACTTCCTCCGGCGATTATCCAGAGAACTGGGATCTCATAGGGCTGCGTGGTCAGGTCGAGAAGATATTCCTGATTCAGATTGATGTCTCGCCGGAAGCTGTCGAGGAACTCACCCGGGAGAAGCTTGCTGATGTCATTACTGATCTGGCGCTGAAGATCTACCGCCAGAAGGAGGAGGTTCTCACTCCGGAGAGAATGCGAGGCCTCGAACGATACGCGTTCCTTAGGGCTTTAGATGATCGATGGCGCGATCACCTATATGAGATGGATCAACTTCGTACAGGTATCTCCCTGCGTGCGTACGGTCAGCGGGACCCGCTCGTCGAGTATAAAAAAGAGGGGTACCGGATGTTCATGGAACTGATCGACCAGATAGATAAGGAGGCCGTGCGGCTCTGCTACTGGGCGCAACCGGCAGAAGAGAAGAGCACCAGGGAGCGACGTCAGCAGGCATCTGCAAGGCAGCGCACAGTCCACCAGTCTATTGCCGGACTCGGTCTTCAGGGTTCAGCTCAGCAGGAAGCGTCTGACGCCGGCAAGAAGCAACCCTTCAAACGTTCCGAGAAGAAGGTTGGCCGGAATGACCCCTGCCCATGTGGCTCCGGTAAGAAGTACAAGAAATGCCACGGAGCCGGCGCCTGATCGGCGGTGAACCAATCTCCGCCGCAGGTTCGAGGTGAAACTTCTCCAATCCAGAATCGTTTTCAATACGGAGTACCCGTACAGAAGTGTAATGAGAATTCGGAGGAATTGATGACAAGAATACTCAGATGGTCTGCCCTGCTTCTGCTATTGCTGACGCTTCCGATTACCGCTTCAAGTGCCGGGCAGGAGACCCGGCTGGATGTGACGAAGCATGTTCTCAAGAACGGTATGACACTGCTGCTCGTCGAAAGGCACACGGCACCGGTGTTCTATTCCTACACTTACTTCAAAGTCGGCTCGGCGAACGAAGTGGGAGGTATTATCGGTGCGGCTCACCTGCTCGAGCACATGATGTTCAAGGGCACGAGAGACATAGGAACATCTGACTGGCAGCGAGAATCGACACTCATGAATCTCGAGGACGATCTGTATCAACGTCTCTATCAGGCTGAGGGCGAGACAGAGAATCTGCAGTTTCAAAATGACATCCTCGGACTGGACATTGAGGACAACTCTGCCGCCATCGCAGCCATAAGAGACTCTATAGCTGAGGTTCAGAGGCAGATTGCCGAAGTTGTTGTGCAGAATGAGCTCGAAGAGGTCTACTCAACAAACGGAGCATACGGCTTCAATGCCGGCACAGGCTATGACATGACGAGCTATGTCGTTGCATTTCCCAAGAACCGGCTTGAACTGTTGATGATGATTGAATCGGAAAGACTGAAGAACCCGGTGTTTCGCGAATTCTATACTGAACGCAACGTTGTAATCGAAGAACGGCGTCTTAAGGTCGACACCCAGGGACCGGCTAAGCTCTTTGAACAACTCATCGCGACAGCATTCGTTGCTCATCCATATCAGATATTCTGGGAATGGGAATCTGAGGTCGCTAATCTGACTCGTGCTGAGATTGCCGACTACTTCAAGCGATACTACTCACCCGGCAGAACGGTGATGGCGATTGTGGGAGACATAGATGTTGAGCAGACAATCGCGATGGCTGATAAGTATTTCGATGATATACCCGCACAGGCTCCCCCGAACAGGATAGAGACGGTTGAGCCCCCACAGATCGGTGAAAAGCGAGTGATTGTCAAATTCGATGCTGAGCCGGAGTTAAACATAGCGTACCATAAGACATCCTACGCCGAACCCGATGACGTCGTTTTCCGAATCATTGAACGCTTGCTGTCGAGTGGCAGAACCTCTCGTTTCTATAAGAACCTTGTTGAAGGCAAGAGACTCGCGCTCTACGCCGAAACATCTCAATTTCCGGGTGGAGCCGCAGGATCGCTCGATCCGAACCTATTGATTGTGGACGCAGCTCCCAAGGCTCCGGCGACCTGCGCCGATCTCGAAACTGCGATTTATGAAGAAATCGACAAGCTCAAGACTGTACCAGTCGATTCGCTTGAACTGGAAAAGATAAAGAATAACCTTGTAGCGGAATTTGTCTGGGGAATGTACAGCGGCTTCGGTCTCGCGGACAAGCTTGCTGAATTTGAGGCCACAGCAGGCGATTGGCGATATGTCAATACTCTGCAGGAGAAGATGGCCGCTGTGACTGCAGAAGACATCATGCGCGTTGCGAAGAAATATTTCACAGAAGACAACCGCACCGTCGCGATACTTGAACCTGTCAGGGAGGAGGCAAGTCATGAATAAGCTGGCAGCATTTCTGGTGATCGTGCTGGTGCTTTTCGGCGCGTTCATGCCTCTGTTTGCTCAGGACTATAAGAGCGTGAAAATATCGGAGCTGGAGTTCAAGGTGCCCGATGTAGATCGTTTTGAGCTCGAGAACGGATTAATAGTATATTTCTATGAAGATCACACGCTGCCGGTTGTAGCGCTCGACGCAGTGTTCAGGCTTGGCGAGATATATGTTCCATTCGAGAAGGCCGGTCTCGCGAAACTCTGTGGCGAACTCCTGAGAACCGGCGGAACCGGCTCGACTGCACCCGATGATTTCGATCAGATGCTTGATTTTGTTGGCGCCTCGCTGAGATCTTCGGCAGAGACGGAATCCGGCTCTGTGAACCTCCGGACGCTGAAGAAGGATGTTGAACTCGGTCTGAGATTGATGGCTGAAATGCTGAAGGATCCACGGTTCGATTCAGAGAAATTCGATATTGCTGTAGAGAACACGCTCGAAGAAATCCGGCGCGAGAATGATAGCCCGAATCTGATCACACGAAGAGAATTCTACAAACTGCTCTTCCCCGATCATCCGTACGGAAGATCGATGACGGAGGAAACGGTTTCCGCCATTACCAGAGATGATCTCGTGGAGTTCCATCGTAAATTCTATCACCCGAACAATTGTATCATCGCTCTTTCCGGGGACATGACAAAACAGGAAGCCGAGCAACTCATCAAGAAGTATCTCGGTGACTGGAAGAAATCTGATTCGGCGCTTCCGGAGTTTCCGGGAATCAAAAAGCCTGTCCCGGGGACATATTATGTCTTCAAAGACCTCAACCAGACCTACTTCAGGATCGGTCATCCCGGTATCAGCCGCACAAACCCTGACCGGTACGCTGTGCAGGTGATGAATTTCATTCTTGGCGGAGGCGGGTTCATTTCACGAATGTCGAATACGATTCGCGTACAGGAAGGACTTGCCTACTCTGTAGGGTCGAATTTCTATCAGATGGATCATTCCGGATCGTTCTATGCAGCTTGTCAGACAAAAGCCGAAACTACCTCACGGGCAATTGAGCTGATGATAGCTGAGATCGAGAAGCTGATCGCCGGCGGGGTAACTGAGAAGGAACTTGAGACCGCAAAGAACTCAATACTCAACTCCGACATATTCAGTTATTCGACACCTCAGCAGATCGTATCGCAGCAGGCATCGCTGGAGTTCTACGGCTTTCCGCCGGATGAATTGACAAAGAGAATCGAGGAGATCAAGGCTGTGACAGCTGACGATGTGAGGGCAGCTGCTGCAAAGTACCTCCATCCGAAAGCTCTGATTGTCATTGTCGTCGGAAACGAAGCGCTTTTCGACAAGCCGTTGTCAACGTTCGGCCTGGTGACAAATGTGAAGATCGAGTGACAGGCATTCTGTGAGCAGATGTGGAAATCTGCCGCACACTAAGGAGCACAACTCTTGTGTGC
>JAHJOQ010000163.1 GCA_018820315.1 Candidatus Zixiibacteriota bacterium
TCGGATGGGTGACTTGGGTGCAGTACCTATTCCGTACTCCTGCTATCCAGGCATGAACAGCTACCACTGCGATTTCACTGGTACCTCCGCCTCCTGTGCAATTGCTGCCGGGATTGCCGCGCGCGTGCTTGCGCGCGCACCGGAGGCGAAGGGCAGGACATGGGATGAGCCGGGAGCTTATGGTCGCACTTTCGATTACATCCGCACAGTGTTGACCGGGTCTGCGGATGACATGGTTGGCGGTGACAACACACCCTGCTGGGATCCGGAGTATGGTTACGGACGCGTCAACGCTCACAAGGCGATGATTGCGGTCGCCGGAGGCGATCCGAACAACTCAGGAGAAATCGATATTGATGACGTTGTCTATCTGATCGCGTACATCTTCACCGGTGGCCCGGAACCTGAACCGCATCTTGCAGCAGGCGACGCCGATTGTTCTGGGGCGACAGACATTGATGATGTTGTCTATTTGATATCATACATATTCACAGGTGGTCCCGGTCCACGCGCCGCTTGCTTCGAGTGGTTTAATTCCTGCTTGTAGTCTTTGAATGCGCTCGTAGCCCGACTATTAAGCAGGTCTGTATCAGGTCATGCTCATGGAACACCATGAGTGTGGCCTGACGGAGTCATCTCCTCCTTTCACCCGCGCGTCGTTAAAGAATCGATTATTGAGCGATTCGATTTATGCATAGGACCCTAATCTGATCCACTTGCTCTTCACGCTTGAAGCTTGACAGATGTGGTGATTGCGAGATATATTGGATTAGATCGTCAGAAAATCTACAAAGGGAGAAATCAATGCCTACTCAGACGAAAGAAGGCTTCGGGGGCTACGCAATCGCGAGATATAATCCTGACAAGGAGAAACTCTCGCAATCTCCGAAAATCTTCAATGTTGTCGTCAGCTTCGAGGAAGCACTCAAACTGAATCTCGCACTCGATGAATGCCTGAGGCAGGTCAATAAATATGACCGACGAACATCAGGCGGCAAGAAGAAAGGAATCTCGCTGTTAATCCATCTTGAGAAGGACAGAATCAGGATTGTCGAACACCTTACTTGAACTGGGCAGTTTTCCATTCTAATCGTGGCTTTTTTGTATCATATTTGCTCAAATCGACTATAATGATGTCTGAAGATATCAGTAATGGGGAGCGATTACTAACCAATGTCGGAAGCAGCTGACGACAAGAGCAAAGACTTTCTAAAAGGTCATGAGTTCCGGCAGGCTGATTTGCCGAAGACTCAAGAACTCAACCCGCTTGGTCTGATTCTTGGTCAGGGAACTCCTGCTCTCGAAGTCGTCGTATATCGCTCAAAGGGCAAACCACCGAGCGACAGCCTTCGCAAAGTCTGGAAGCAGCGATGGGGTGGGCGAGGTGTTTCGTTTGTGGTTGTTGCTTTGTATGATGATGTTTGCTCTGTCTGCGGCCATACCGAGCGGTCTCGCCAGCCTGCTGCTATATGGCATGATCTGCCGATCGAACATGTCGAACGGCTCTGCGATACTGCACTGAGATTGCCGGATCATCATGCCGTTGACCGTTTCCTTCGCGATCATCTCCCCGAATCTGACTCAACTATATTCGGGATTCACAACCGAGGGCTGCTCGCTACATACCTGTTACAGCGGGGTAAGGATGATGTTGAGAAGTCTGCGTGGGAACTTGCCGCTAAGCAGTCGTCCGGGCTTCGACATCTGAAGGAACGAAATCTGCTGAAGAGCCTTGGGTTCGCGATTGAATCTCTGTCCGGCCCTGCTTCTATTCTCACGGTGGGCGACTCTCGCACCGCTCTGGCAGTGTTTCTCGATCAGAATGAGGCTGCCGAGCTTCCATCTCAGCGTTTCGGCAGTCAGACTCCGATTTCATATGCTCTGCAGCTTGCTCAGGCGCACAATCTCGACTGGGTGATTGTCAATCGAGGCAGCGAGCTCAGGCTCTACCCCACCCGCACCGATGTTGGCGTCGGACGTCGCGGATTGACCGATACATACCTCTCCATAGATATGGAACTGCTGACGGATGACCGCCTGCCGTTTGTCTGGCTTGCCTTCTCGGCTGATGCACTGAAGAAAGATGGCCATCTATCTGAGCTTCGGGAAAAATCTGAACGGTACGCAAAGGGCATCGGAGAGCGACTGCGGGATCGCATTTATATCAGTGTTATTCCTCAGCTTGCCAAGTCCATAGTGAAGGCACGTGACCTGAAGAAGCCGTCAGCGGAAGACCTCGATCTGACATATCA
>JAHJOQ010000164.1 GCA_018820315.1 Candidatus Zixiibacteriota bacterium
GAGAACGCCGACTTTGCCGACATCTCTGCATCCTGTGAAATCAAATTCATCGGTCCGCCATCTGATGTTATCCGAAGAATGGGAGACAAGTCTGCCGCCAAGCGATTGATGAAAGAGGCGGGTGTGCCTGTTGTTCCCGGTTCGGAGGGTGTAGTTGAGTCTGTGGATGATGCCATTCGTATCGCAGATGGAATCGGCTATCCGGTGATCATCAAAGCTTCTGCAGGTGGCGGCGGACGCGGCATGAGAGTCGCTGCAAATGCGCAGGACATGCAGGCTGCGTTCAGAACAGCTCGCATGGAAGCTGAGGTTGCTTTCAAGAATTCGGAAGTCTATATCGAGAAGTATGTCACCAATCCACGTCATATCGAGGTTCAGATACTTGCCGATGAGCACGGAAACGTGATTCATCTTGGCGAACGGGATTGCACTGTCCAGAGGCGTCATCAGAAACTGATAGAGGAATCACCTTCGCCGGCGTTGACGGCTGAGATGAGGGCGAAGATTGGTGAGTTGGCTGTTAGAGGCGCCGAGCGTGCCGGCTATCAGAATGCTGGAACAATCGAGTTTCTTCTCGACACCGATGGCAGCTTCTATTTCATGGAGATGAACACTCGGATACAAGTCGAACATCCTGTAACGGAAGAAGTGACGGACATCGATCTCGTGCGCGAGCAGCTGAGAATAGCATCAGGGCTTCCGCTCGAAATGACTCAGTCGGATGTGAAGATTCGGGGGCATTCGATGGAATGCCGCATTAACGCCGAAGATCCTGATCGGGATTTCAAGCCATCTCCCGGACAGATAACCTCATTCCATGTGCCGGGAGGACTTGGGATAAGAGTAGATACTCATGCGTATGCCAAGTATGTCATTCCAGCTTTCTATGATTCGATGATTGCCAAGCTCATCACGCACGGTAAGAATCGCGCCGACGCTATGATGCGGATGCAGAGAGCGCTGGAGGAGTTTGTGATCGAAGGTGTGGCTACGACTATAGGATTTCATAAGAGAGTATTCGCAGACCCGACTTTTCAGAATGGGATATACGATACGACATTTGTTGAAAAATTCATGGCAGGCGAGACTGCCGCGATTAAGCCCGGAACAGTGGAGATCGAAGGACCAAAATAATTTTCGGAGGAATGATGGAAACTCCCAGTGATTTGAAATACTCCAGGGATCATGAGTGGGTACGCGTCGAGGACGACATGGTCATCATCGGCATCACGGCATACGCTCAGGGAGAACTCGGTGATGTTGTTTTCGTCGAACTGCCCGAGATCGGCAAACATTTAGAGCAGGGCGATGCATTTGGAACAATCGAGGCGGTCAAGGCTGTTTCTGATCTGTACAGCCCGGTGTCTGGTGAAGTTGTCGAGATCAACGAGCTTCTGGAAAGCGATCCGGCACTCGTAAATCAGTCGCCGTTCGAGGATGGCTGGATGGTCAAGGTGGCTGCTTCCGACATGAGTGAACTTGACGATCTGATGGATGCGAATGCATACAAGGAGATGGTCGGAGCGTAGAATGTCATATGTGCCGTGCAACAGGGATGAACGCGATGCGATGCTCCGCGATATAGGCATTGGATCATTCGAGGAACTTCTCTCCGCGATTCCGAAACATCTGAGACTGACGAAGAAACTGGACCTTCCTCCCGCGATGTCGGAGTGGGAAGTCTGTCGGTACATGGCGACTCTCGCGGGCAGGAATATCAATTCTGACGATTGCGACGTATATCTTGGCGGTGGCAGCTATGATCATTTCTCTCCGGCTGCGGTAGATGCCATAATCTCTCGCCCGGAATTCGCAACTGCGTACACTCCGTATCAGGCTGAGGTTTCGCAGGGGACGCTGCAATCGATCTATGAGTTCCAGAGCATGTTCGCTCGTCTGACGGGGATGGATGTTGTCAATGCATCGATGTATGATGGTGCCTCGGCCTCCGCGGAGGCGGTTTTGTTGGCTGTTGGTCACACTAACCGAAAGAAAGTCCTCTATTCTCGAGGTCTAAACCCACTCTACCTTGAAGTTATTCGCACTTATACATTCGGAATTGATGCCGAGCTCGCTCCGGTGCCGGATGTCGATGGTGTAATTGACCGAGCTGCGCTTGACAGTTTGATCGACGATTCGGTTGCTTGTCTGGTGGTTCAGACACCGAATTTCTATGGTCTAATCGAAGATCTCGATGGACTTAAGTCCCGGCTCGGGAATGCTCTCCTGGTCAGTGTCTGCAATCCGATTTCGCTTGGATTGCTGAAACCGCCTGGCGAGTTTAATGTGGATATCTGCGTCGGTGAGGCCCAGCATCTCGGTAATTCAATCTCCTATGGCGGTCCTGGAGTCGGTCTTTTCGCTGCGCGGAAGGAATTCATCCGCAAGCTTCCGGGAAGGCTTGTCGCCAGGACGACAGACGTCGAAGGTCGAACTGGATACACGCTGACGCTGCAGACTCGTGAGCAGCACATTCGCCGAGACAAAGCGACATCGAACATCTGTACGAATCAGGCATTATGCGCCCTTGCGAATGCCGTGTATCTCAGCCTCCTGGGAAAATCGGGGATCGTCGAGGTCGGTGAACTCTGTGTGCAGAACGCCCATTACCTCGCTCGAAAGATATCGGAGATCGACGGATTCAGCATGCGTTATCACGGCTCATTCTTCAATGAATTCCTTGTTACAACACCTGTGGATGCGTTCGATATCCTGAGAGAGCTCGAGTCGAAGAGAATCCTTGCCGGCATACCGCTGGCATGGTTTCACCCCGATCGCAAGCGAGAATTACTGATTGCAGTTACCGAGAAGAGAAGAAGAGACGATCTGGACCGATTCGTCTCTGCGTTGTCAAGATTCAGTGGATCATAGATACGGAGCAGCAATATGCCTCATTGTCCAATATGCAAATGTGATCTCGATGATACAGTTTCCGCGTGTCCGTTTTGCGGGTCGGATGTTCTCGACGATCTAGAGGGCATCGGTGATGCCGGTGTCGGCAATCCGGCTGCCGAGGGCGATGTTACAACCGATGGAGATGTCGACCTGGATACTGCGGTTCTGCTGTGTAAGTCGTACTCGCGATTTAACACAGAATTCCTCATTGAGACACTTAAGTCCGCGCAGATCCCGTATTATTGCCGCATAATAGGCGGATTGTATGGACGAGGAATGCCGGGCACTGTCAGCATATTCGGCAGCAGAGCAGCGGACGCTGAGATATACGTTCCGCCAGAGTACCATGAAGACGCGGAAGAGATTCGAAGACAAACTCTCGGAGATGAATAGGAGACAACCAATGACCAGACTTGTCCTGATCGCAGCAGTAATATTGTTGCTTGTCGCATCGGTCGTGCAAGCCCAGATGCCGGAAGAAGATTCCGCAGACTCATTGGTCATTGCCTGGACTAACGGTTTCTCGGAAGCGCAGGCGCAGGGACTAAGCGAGAATCGAGTGATACTGCTCGATTTCTACACTGATTCGTGAAAGTGGTGCAAACGCTTGGATAGCGTTACGTTCACGAATCCGTCCGTTGCCGCAATCTCGAAGAGTGTTATATTCAGCAAGTACAATGCGGAAGTTGACTCACAGTTTGCGAAGTTATATGGAATCACCGGATATCCAACGATGGTAATTGTGAAGCCAAACGGTGCGGAAATAGATCGACTGGTTGGGTTTTATCCGCCGGAGGATTTTATTCCGGCGTTGTTCGATGTTATGCAGAACAGGAATACACTTGATGACTATCTGACAAGATTAGCCAATTATCCTGACAGCGCTGCACTGCGAATGGAAGTCGCAGAGAAGTACAAGTATCGCAGTCAATCCGATGTGGCGAAGATGCATTACAACTTCATAATCGACAGCGACAGAGAGAATCTGCTGGGCTATTCGGATGACTGTTTGTTGTCACTCGGTCAGATGGAGCTCAAGGCAAAGAACTACGCTGATGCTGTCGGTTATTTCGAGATGATGCAAACTGAGTATCCTGCGAGCGAGTTGTTTGAAGAAGCCAATGTCTATGTCCCTTATACACTCATGAAAGCGGGCGAAAAGAAGAAAGCCATCAAAGCTTTCGAGGCTTTCAAGAAGGAATTTCCCGAATCTGAAGACCTCGAATGGGTCGACGAGCAGATAGTGAAGATCAAAGAAGGGAAGAACTGAAGACGAACGTATACTCAACAGACGGCAGGAACATCTTTGAGAAATCACATCCCGGTCGGAAAGGATATACACTTCCTGCCGTCGATGTCGAGACTCAGCCGCTCGATATTCTGATAGACAAGCGCTTCCTTAGGGACAGCGCGCCGAATCTGCCCGAAGTCTCAGAGAATGAAATAATGCGGCATTTTGTCGGAATGTCGGTAAAGAATCATCATATCGACAAGGGTTTCTATCCACTCGGGTCGTGCACTATGAAGTACAATCCGAAAGTAAATGAGCGCACCGCCCGATACCCCGGATTTGCATCTGTGCATCCGCTCCAGTTGAATCACACAGTAGCAGGCGCTCTTGAACTGCTCCACGCAACGGCATCGTATCTCGCAGAGATTGCTGGAATGCATGCGGTCACATTGCAGCCGGCCGCGGGAGCTCAGGGTGAATTCTGCGGAATGCTGATTGCGCGCAAGTATCATATTAAGAATGGCAATAAGCGCAAATATGTTGTGCTGCCCGATTCTGCTCACGGCACCAATCCGGCATCGGTCGTTCTTGCGGGTTACCAGGTGAAACAGGTCAAGTCGTCGGAAGATGGCACGCTTTCCCCGCAAGCACTCGCGGAAGTCGTGGATGAAGATACCGCAGCAGTGATGCTGACGAACCCAAACACACTGGGATTGTTCGAGAAGAGTGTGGAAGAAATTGCAAAGATCGTGCATGATGCAGGCGCATTGCTCTATATGGACGGCGCCAACTTGAACGCGCAGCTCGGTATTGTTCGTCCCGGTGACCTCGGATTCGACATAGTCCATTTCAATCTGCACAAGACATTTTCGACTCCGCACGGCGGCGGCGGTCCCGGATCGGGACCCGTCGGCGTGACAGAGAAGCTGGAGCCGTTCCTGCCGTACCCTGTTGTGTCGAAGAAATCCGACGATGGCGCAGGCAAATACTATCTCAACTACAACCGCCCCGATTCTATAGGGAAGCTTCATGCCTTTTACGGCAATTTCGGCGTGATCGTAAGGGCGTGTACTTATATACTTTCCAACGGTGCCGAAGGTCTGCGTGAGGTCGCCGAGTCGGCGATTGTCAATGCGAACTACCTCAAAGAGCAGCTGAAAGAGAAGTACGATTTGCCGCATCCGCAGCACTGCATGCATGAGTTCGTGCTTTCCGGCAACAGACAGAAGAAACGCGGTGTCAGGACTGCCGACATAGCCAAGAGGCTGCTTGATTTCGGCGTTCATGCGCCGACATGCTATTTCCCGCTGATTGTTCCGGAAGCGATCATGATCGAACCGACCGACACCGAGACGAGGGAAGTACTTGACAGGTTCGCCGAGATCATGCTGCAGATAGACCGCGAGGTGGATGAAGATCCGGAAATGCTCCGCACCGCGCCCCACAACACACCGGTCGGGCGTCTCGACGAACGCAAGGCAGCCACGGAGCTGGATGTTGTGTGGGAGTATTGAGCAAGTCCAGATTCAGTCGATAGAATGTCATTCTCTGGGGGATGTGACATGCTCACTGCCCTGACTCTTCTTGTGTCAACGATCGTAGCAGCCGTCCTCTCCTTCCTGCTCAGTCGCCGTTTGCTGCGCGCAAGTAGCAGTCTCGCTCTTAAGATCATTATAGCAAGCTCGCTAATCGCCGGTGTCGCTCTGGTTCTCGCCTCATCTGCCAGTATGGGGCATGTTCTTGCTGAAAGACGCTGGCCGGTGACAGAAGGGACGGTCATCGAATCTGATATCGCTCACGACCAGACATATCGCCCGCAGATCGCATACAGCTACACAGTGGCCGGAGTCATCTACACCGACACAACGACTCTCGGTGCGCCGGGATTCGGTGGCAAGCGAAAGCGCTACGATGTCTCTCGCTCGCTCACGCACGATCACCCGGTCGGCAGCAAGATTGCGATTCATTATGATCCAGCCAATCCCGCAGACTCGGTTCCAAAGACCACAATCACTTGGGATGTGTACACAAAGCTATCATTTGGCATTACGCTATACGCAATTGGCATATTCCTCGCAGTTGGGCTCATCATGGGTAGGAGAAAGTCCTCAGCATCTTCTTCACAAACTGTTTGAGCAATCCTGTATCATTGATTACATTTGATCCGTGCTGAAGTTTGAGAATGTAAGTTTCGCTTATGCTCCCGATTCGATTCCCGCATTGAAGGATATCTCATTCGAAATCGGGCCGGGTGAGTCTGTGGCTGTGATGGGCGGCAATGGCAGCGGAAAGACAACGCTCGCGTTAATTGCTGCCGGGCTGATGCAGCCTTCTTCCGGCAATGTTGTACTCGGTGGCAGTGACGCAGACAGGTCCGGACTGGTGCTGCAGAATCCTGACAATCAAATTGTCTCGATTTCAATCGAGCGTGAGCTGGCATTTCCGCTTGAATGCCGCCAATGGCCGCCAGATTCTATGCGGAGTGCCGTCGACAAGAGCCTGCAATGGACTCGCTTTCTCGACCGTCGAAAGAGCGCGCCTAATGAGTTGTCGGGTGGCGAAAAGCAGAGATTAGCTCTGGCGTCGGCAATGATAGCCGGACCGGGCATTCTGATCCTCGATGAGCCCTCTTCGCATCTCGATTCCCCCGGCAAAGCATCTGTGGATGAAGCTCTCATGGAAACTCGCGAGAAAAACAGGGAACTAGTCACTCTCGTCATCACACAGTCATCTTCCGAGGCGCTTAGGTTTCCTCGCCTAATCGTGCTCAGCGAAGGCGCAATCGTCGCGGATGGCAATCCGACGGACGTTTTTTCAGATGCCGATAGCTGCCGCAAGTGGAATATTGCGATTCCTGACGAGATTCTGCTCGATGCTCTCCCACCGGTGACGAGATGGCGAAGCTCAACCCAATCGGATTCTGTGACGGCTGAATCTGTCACAAGCAAAGCACTTATTGAAGTGTGCGACCTGGCGTTTTCATGGGAAGGTGGCAACGTCGTATTTGATAATCTCGACCTTTCTGTCGGTGGCAATCGCATAATCGGCATGGCTGCCGAATCAGGCGGCGGCAAGACCACACTAGGTTACATTCTGAGTGGACTTGCGGCTCCAGCCAGCGGCAGGATTCTGTGGAACGGGGAGGATATTGCCACCGAAGATCTACTGACCAAAGTCTCATATCTGTTTCAGTTTCCGGAAAGGCAGTTCTTCTGCAGCACAGTGCTTGACGAGGTTGCATTCGGGTTGCAACAGATGGCGCTCCCGGAATCTGAGATCGATAAGCGGGTCGATGAAGCTCTTGCACTGGTCGGACTTACATGCGACGATTACAAATTGAGGTCGCCGTATCATCTCTCCGGCGGTGAGATGAGAAAAGTGGCGCTTGCGTTGGTGATTGCTATGAAACGACCTTTAGTTATATACGATGAGCCTACCGCCGAGCTTGATATTGCTTCGACAGAGAGCTTCAAGAAGACTATGAGTGATATTGGAAAGCAGGGCGCGACACAGATCATCATATCGCATGACACAGACTTTCTGTTCTCAATTTGCGATGATATGATCCTGCTTAACAGAGGTTCCGTTGTTTATTCCGGCTGCAAGTTTGGATTGCTTGACTCTCCGGATATCTTCGAATCGTGCGACATTGCTACTCCCAGCATAGTCAAGTGGAGCATCAAAGCGGGTGCTGCAGGATTCGTTCGCGGTAACGGAATCGTATCGATTTCTCATTTGGTGGATCACTTGAAATTGACCCCTTGACAGAAGTAAGCGAATATGTATCTTGACATACTATATTGACCGATTGGTTTCTGATGCGCGAGATTGCCGTAGCACAGTGATTGTCAGGTATCTGAATCGAGCGGTTGATTTCACAGTAGAAGTTGATTTACGACTTTCCCGGAGTGGGAGCCTGTTTTGAGTTTTGCAAGAACTGCATTCTCAGGCATTTCTGACTGAAACAAAGTATGGATGGGATTTAAATGCGCCAATATCCTCCAAGACGTCCCCGCTTTTCTAATCGTATCTCGATTGTAGTTCCGGCATACAACGAAGCCGAGAATATCAAGCCGCTCATCGAGAAGTTTGCGGAAATGATGCGAAATACGAGACTTCCGGCTGAGGTCATTATTGTCGATGACGGCTCCGACGATCAGACTCTGCAGTACGCGCAGCAGGAAGCGCATCGACACCGGTTTCTTCGGGTACTCTCTCACAAGCGAAACCAGGGGCTGACGGCGGCGCTCGAAACAGGCTTTAATGCCGCGAGGGGTAGTATACTCGCCTTCTGGCCCGCTGATCTGCAATATATGCCCGAAGATATCCCCAGGATGGTAGCGAAGATAGATGATGGATACGACGTAGTATGCGGCTGGAAAAAAGGCCGATACGGCATGAAACGCTTCGTCTCTTTCTTCTACAATCTGCTTTCCAGAGTGCTGTTTAGAGTCGGCGTGCACGATCTCAACTCGGTGAAGGCATTTCGGAGGGAAGTGTATCAGGAGATGCCGAATCTGCGCGAGGGATGGCACAGGTATCTTGTCGTAATGGCGGCTGATCGAGGATTCAAGGTGGGCGAAGTCAGGGTGCAACTCTATCCACGTCTCCACGGCAAAACAAAATTCGGGATGTTGAGGATACCGATCGGTCTTACTGATCTCTTTTCTGTGAAGTATCGAATATCGTTCATGCGAAAACCGATGCTCTTCTTCGGATCGCTCGGGATTCTGTTGATTGTGGCGGCATTCGCGGTCGGCGTAGTCGCCATCTATTTCAGGGTGATTCTCAGTGAGGGGTACCGTCCGCTTCTCTATCTTGTGATGCTGCTTGCAATGTCGGGACTTGCGTCTGTCGGGCTCGGATTCGTAGCGGAATCGCTGATCTACGTACAGGATGAGATCGCCGAATTAAAAAAGCAGACTGGAAAGATCGATAGTCTTGCGGAGTCTATTTCGAGACTGAGGAAGCAGATGCAGGCCACTGACAAGGGCAGGAAGAGAGCGCAAGAGAGCAGTGACAGGCCTCAGAACTGAGCGGAAATCGGTCCTCGTCCTCACTCACAATTTCCCCAGATTTTCCGGCGATGTCTCAGGAGTCTTTCTGCGACACTTACTTCTGTCACTAACGGATTCATTCGATTTCACCGTTGTAGCGCCCCACGACAAAGGTCTGCCGGACATCGAGGAGATGGACGGTATCACAGTTCGCCGATTTCGCTACGCATCCGATGATCGGGAGAATATTGCATACAGAGGTGAGATGCATACCCGCGTCAAGTCGAATCCTATTGGAGTGCTGAGATTCTTGCGTTCTTATAGCAAGGCGGCAAGGGGCGATGTCGCAGGCAGTCCTTTTGATGCGATTTGGGCGCATTGGTGGATTCCCGGAGGATGGGCGGGCCTGAAGAGTAAGGGCGTTCTGGATGTTCCGCTTGTGGTTACATGCCACGGCACGGATATATTTCTGCTCAACAAATTCTCATGGTTGAAACCATTAGCAAAAAAGATATTCAGTGCCGCTGATCGAATTACTGTCGTATCGAACTTCCTGAAGAATCAGTTAGTTGGCATTATGGAGAGTAGTGTCGATGGTGTAGAACAGAAGATCAGTGTTGCTCCGATGCCCGTCGACGATGAGGTGTTTTTCTTTGATCCTGAACTACAGGCTGTGCATGGGAGTATTTTGTCTGCATCGCGTCTGACTGCTCAAAAGCACCTCGATAAGCTCATTCGTGCCGGCGCAAGACTCAGAGACGACGGAATCGAATTTGACATGGCTGTTTACGGTGACGGCCCGGAACGCCAGAAGCTCCTTCAGTTGATCCAAGACCTGGACCTCTCAGATCATGTCCGCATACATAATCCAGTTCCTCAGGCTGAACTTGCAGGCATCTACCGAAAGTCAGAGATTGCTGCTCTTGTGTCTGAACATGAAGGATTCGGACTCATGTTGCAGGAGGCGATGCTCTGTGGCTGCGCGGGTGTCGGTGCTGATTCAGGCGGCATTACGGATATGATAGCCGAAGACGGTCGCGACGGCATTCTGGTACAGCCGCGCGATGCGGACGCGCTATACTCCGCGCTCAAGAGCCTGCTGACCGATCGAGAAAGGCTCTCAAAGCTTCGCGAATCCGGCAGGAGATCGGCTGAGAAGAGATTTTCTGGAGCTGAGTTGACAGAGATTTTCAGGACTATATTGAATGCTTGAGGATAGAGAGCTTGTTAAACTTGATCTATCACCATGCAAGGTAAACATTGACTGACCCGGAATTCACGCAGATTGATTCGCGCTTGCGCCGAGATAGGGCAGAAGCCCGCGAGATGCTCGAATCAGATGACGTCGAAAGTTTGACCGCTTGGGCCGAAAGGGACCCGAAGTTGCTGCGTGTACTCGTCTCACTGCTGTACGACAGAGATGAACTTGTCTGTTTCAGAGCTGCGGACGCGCTTGGCCGGGCATCTGCGATTGTGGCAAGGCGCAAGCTTTCACGAATCCGAAATCTCCTCAGGCGACTTTTTTGGACGATGAACGACGAATCTGGAAGTATCTGTTGGTATGCGCCGGAAGCGATAGGTGAGATTCTCGCGAATGTTCCGGTTCTGATCAGCGAATATTCCAAGATGCTCTTCTCATTTCTGAAGGAAGAACCTTTCGAGAAAGGTGTTCATCGGGCTTTACACCGGATAGCTGGCCTGCATCCCGGCAGTTTTGCTTTGCCTGTCAGCGCTCTCTCGAAATCACTTGATGATCCCGATCCGTCGATACGAGGCCATGCCATCTTGACGATAGCGTCAATGGGATATGAGATACCGTCCGACGGATTGGATCGGTTGCGACGGGACGATTCACCGTTCAGACATTTCAATTCGGAGAAGAGAGAATTCGAGACCAGGATTATCAGTGAAGTTGTCCGGGAAATTGCCAAAAGTCCTTGAAAAATAGTCCGATAGAGATGATGTCACGTGTTTGGCACCAATGATAGAGAATATGGATTAGAAACTTGACTGGGCATCTTGAATTTTCATATATTCGTCCAGTCGACAAGTACAGAATACCAGTGAAGATAAAGTATTAACTATATAAGGAGGGAATGATGACAACTGTCCGCAAATCTATTCTGCCGCTTGCATGGATTGCCGTGCTGTTAATGGTGATCTACGCCGGCTGCTCAGATGACAATGGCGGAACCAGTCCGCCGCCTGTGACGACCGGCACTCTGACGATCTCGTCAACGCCGAGTGGCGCCGCAATCACTCTTGATGGAACTGCCAAAACCGATACGACCCCGGCAACATTTACAAACATCGATGCCGATAGCCATACGATTACGTTGTCCAAGGCCGAATATGACGACTGGGACAGTACAGTGAATGTGCCGGCGGGTGGTACAGCCACTGCCACTGCCACACTTAAACTCACCATGTATGCGCTAAATTTGTTTGCTGTCGGGAACGGATCTGTGTACAAAGATCCTAATGCATCAGAGTATCTGCCTAACACGGAAGTTGAAATTTCCGCGGTTCCTGACCCCGGCTGGGAATTCGACGAATGGACCGGCGGTCACACGGGCAGCAAGAACCCTGATACGCTTGTCATGACGCAGGATTGGACGACTACTGCGGTGTTCGCGGAGATTCAATCGGTTTGGGATTCGATTCGGATAGAGGGAGCGACGTCGCTTGAAGGAGGGGGAGCAATGACAAGGCCGATAGTCTTCCTCGATACCTCGGAATCAGAGTACATCGTTGTCTACCGGGGGACCGGATGGCTTGGTGATCCAGCGACAGGCGACTACATTATTCAGTTTGATCCTGAAGAGTTGGACAGTGTCCAGGCGATAATCACAGCGTGGGATGACATAGACGAAGATAACACGCTTGAGGATGGAGAGCCTATCGGTTGGTGGGATATTGACGGCGAAGGTGACTGGGATGATCGTATTTGGCTGCACAGGGGAGATACGATACCCAACGCAGATGTGCTGATGTATCTCTCAGCCAAAGCGCCACGCAGGCTGATTAACCCCGAAAGAGTCAAGATCAAATAGCTTGCCGACAACGGCGTAGATTGAATATTAATAGGCGGCGCGATGTTCTCGCGCCGCTTGTTCTATTCGTGCTATACTCGAGTCTGTATATGAATAACGGCCGGAAGTCCGGCCGTTGAGATGTCGATATGTCAGTCGACTGAGTCTATTCTGTTTTCTTCTGGCTCATCTTGGCTTCAAGTTCGCTCTGCTTGGCGTGCAGGACATCCTGCTTGACGGTCATAGTCTTCTCGCCGAATAGCGAAAACCTGAGCCAGTTGAATCCGAACTTCAGCAGCTCGACATCGTCTTTCTCGATTTTCTGCCGCGTCTCATCATCGACTTCAAACTTATCTAAGAACGTACTCTTGAATATGAAATTGTGGAACTTGTCGATGTCATATGCCACCATGAAGAACATTTCGATCTTCTCGGGAGTCATGCCGCCATCTTTCTGCAGTCCCTCATGCAAAGCGATATCTTTGAACAGATCTCCGAGTTCGTTGTACTCGGCGATACCCTGATCCTTGATCCAGTCCGAGACAGTCTGTTTCCTCTTCTCCTGAAATCCCTTGCAGACACCTTCCTGTAATAGGAAGTAGAACTCTTTGTCGAGTTCATCGCTACCGTCTTTCGGGGAGGCGAGCCCAAGAGGATACATGCGGCACGACCATGGTCGATCTTCATAAACGGTGCAGCCTTGTTCTGATACAAAGGGGCAGGATTTCTTCTCGTTGTCCTGCATCTTCAGCATGACTACGGGGTATCGCAGATTCTCATCAAATGGTGAGATAGTATGCTTAGCAATGAGTTCACCGGAAGCGATGCCGAGGCGATTCTTCAGCCTGATGATATCGTATGGCGTCAGAAAGATGTTAACGTCCCCGCAGCAGTCATTGAAGCAGGAAACACCTTTGTGGCAGCGGAAAGTGAACGAACTGTCTTGGGCCAGTCGAGGATACTCATCCAGGATAGCCTTCTTGAGATTTTCTATTTCTTTCATTCGACCACCTGTATGTTATTCGACAATGCAGTTCCTGAGCGCCTCGGAAGACCAGACAGGTATTGGACCCAATTCTCCGGTCTGTGGATTATATTTGTGGCGATACGATACATTCTGCTCGTAATGACCTTTCATCCACTCCCATCCTTTGACGTAATAGGGACAGTCGTCGTTGAAACAGACGTATTGTATGTCCGATCCCCAGCTTGTTTCGGCGGGAGCGGCCCATTTGAGCATCTTCACTCCGCAATGCGGGCATGTTGTTTTGTCATCTTCCATGTTATCTCTTAACTTCACTCCAATCCAAATGTTCCAGTCCCAATAACGCTTCTCTATATCGCCTAAATTGACGAATTGTCAAGCCGAAACTGCCTTCCACAAAATGAGAGTCCTCCAGGAATGAACCTGGAGGACTCAATCAATTAACGAACACTATCTCCAGAGGAGATTAGTATATGTGGTGGATGTCCCGCTTGTTCATCTCCCACTTGTTTGTAGTCGGATGCCAGGTGCAATTCGCAAACACTTCCCAGTCTTTCTTCATTTCCGGACAGTCTGACCGGAAGTAATATCCCGGCCAACGTGTCTCTTCACGGAACAGGATAGTGCGAATGTGCGCTTCGGCCTGCCACATGCGGTGGACATTCTCCCAGCAGCGCATCAGTTCGTGGTATCCCTCGGCACCCAACTTCTCCGCATCTTCCCGCAGGAAGTCGAGCAGTTCGAGACCTTTCTCGAGGTTCTCTTTGCTAGTCTTGAAGTGGACGCTTACACCACCTGCATATTCGTCCATAATCTTCTGCAGACGGAACATGAACGATTTCGGCTTGATGTAGTTCGGGTTGACATCAGGGTCTGAGGTGTAGTTCTTGAATTCCTCGAACCTGTCGAGCGGGGCAAGGATCTTCTTCTTGAGTTCTTCGACCATCGCTGCATCGACTTTTGGCGCTGCTGCGTTGTCTTTTGCGTAGGCAACCGCGGCCTTGCCTGCGATTCTGCCTTCAGTGCAGGAGCCGGAAGAGAACTTGTGGCTTGATGCGCCAGAGGCGTCACCGGCTGCGAACATACCCTTTACGGTGGTCATGTTCGTGTAACCCCAGAAGTATTCCTTCGGAGCAATATCTTCGGGACCTGAGACCCAGGCACCGGAGGCGCCGGAGTGCGACCCGATGAAGTATGGCTCACAGGCTGCGATTTCAGACGGTCTCTCTTCAGGAGCAATATTGCTCGCTGCCCAGAGAATCGCCTGTGAGATCGTCATATCCAGGAAGTCTTCCCAGGCTTCCGATTCGAGCTCTTTCAGTTTTTTCTTGCGCTCTTTTTCATCGGGAACCGCTTTGGACAGATTCTCAATTGCTTCCTCTGTTCTCATATAGATCGGGCCTTTGCCGTCCATAACGTCCAGCATCATGAGCCAGTTGCGCAGGTTGGCCGGAACCGGCTTGACCGCACCGTATGGCTGCCATTTTGCCAGCTCGTCCTTGCGCTCGATCATGTAGTTGCCGCCGGTCGCATTTGTTGCACGCGACTTGAAAAGCAGGAACCACGCACCGACCGGACCATAGGCGTCCTTGAAACGTACAGGGATGAACCTGACTTCCTGACAGGTCATTTCTGCACCGGCGCGGAGGGTGAAGTATGCGCTTGCACCGGAGTTGAACGGCGGATACCAGGAGCGGCCGAGGCCTTCGCCGACCGAACGCGGCTTGAAGACGTGGACGGCGCCACCCATTGCGACCATCGTAGCTTTAGCTTTGAAGACGTAGAACTTGTTTTCACGGACCGAGAATCCAACAGCGCCAACGCACTTGTCGCCGTCCATCAACGGCTCGGTTGCGAAGACTCTTTCGTAGATGTTTTCGGTGCCGAGAGCGTTCTTGGCTGCTTCAGCAACGATGACCTTGTAGGATTCACCGTTGATCATGAGCTGCCAGCGTCCTTCGTGAACATAGTTGCCGTCGGCGTCTGTCCAGATCGGCAAACCCCACTTCTCGAACAGATGAACTGTCGAGTCGACGTGGCGCGCAATGCTCGCCACGAGATCTTCGCGGGTGATACCCATAAGATCGTTTCTAACATAATCGACGTAATCTTTGATGGTGTTCTGACCATCTTTGACACCGACATACTGGTTGATCGCGGAGAGTCCCATGGCGACCGCGCCTGACCTGTCCATTGCCGCTTTGTCAACCAGCGTGACTTTAAGACCGTTCTTCTTTGCCCAGTAGGCGGCCTCTGTGGCGGCACCACAAGCTGCCATACCACCACCGAGAATCAGAACGTCAGTATTGATTTCTACTGTTTCCCATTTATCCCAGACTGCCATCTTATAACCATTCCTTTCTTACTTGACGCTTGGAATCTGTGCCATACCTGATGACTCAGGCTCTGTACATAGCAAATCGCTCTTCAGGTCGTCAGTAGCGGTGGCGAATCCGCCTTCCGGTTGCGCTTGACCTTCCTCAGTGGTGCGGATCGGGAATTTGAATCTCTTCAGCATACCGTTCCTGAACTTGACAGTCCACATGATGGAGTCTGTGGAACGCAGCGGGGTGACCGTCGCGCCCATTGGGACAAAATCAGCATAACCGCGAACCTCGACTGCCTGGACCGGGCAGATCTTGACGCAGCTGTAGCATTCCCAGCACATCTCGGGTGCCTGGTTGTAGGCTTTCATTTTGTCCTTGTCCAGCACCATCAAGTCGTTGGGACAAATGTGCTGACAAGCTGTCTTGTCCAGCGCCTTGCACCCATCGCACTTGTCGACAATTACGAAGCTAGGCATTTAGAAATCCTCCTTGCAACTGACTTAGTTAAGTCTCTTATTTCTTGATCTTCTTTTCTGCTTCACCGGTCGCATGACCGTGCATCTTGACTTCAACCTTATCTTCATCTTTGATACCGGCGTAGTACTCTCTCAGAATGCTTAGAATTTCCGGACGGCTGAATTCCGCCGGGACTTCGCCCTCTTCCGAAAGTGCCTTACGCAACGCGGTGCCGGAGAGGAAGAGTCTGTCTTCTTTGCCGTGCGGGCAAGTCTTCATCGAGACCATTCCACCACATTTGTAGCACCAGAAAGTCCAGTCGATCGGCAGCATCTTGCATTTGAGCGCACCATCCCACAGATCGAAGAATATCTGCTGAGCGTCGAACGGACCATAGTAATCACCGACGCCGGCATGATCACGGCCGATGATCATGTGTGTGCAGCCGAAATTCTGGCGGAAGAGCGCATGCAAAAGGCCTTCGCGCGGTCCGGCATAACGCATATCAAGTGGATAACCACCTGTAACAACGCGATCCTTTACGAAGTAATTCTCGACGAGAGTATTTATGCAGTCGACGCGAACATCCGCTGGGATGTCGCCTGGTTTCAGTTTGCCCACGAGTTGATGAATATAGATTCCGTCTGAAACCTCGCAGGCTATCTTCGCAAGGTATTCGTGTGAACGGTGCATCGGATTGCGAAGCTGCAACGCTGCGACGGTCTTCCAGCCCTTTTCCGCAAAAATCGCGCGGCTTTCGGCTGGGCGCTGATAGACATCGGCGAACTCTTTGACAAAATAGCTCTCAGAGAGGACTTTCACCGGACCGGCAATATTCCATGCCTTCTGGGCTTTCACCATCTGGACGCCGGGATGCTGATCATCAGTTGTTTTGAATACATGCTTGCACTCGAAGTCCTTGTCGATCTGGTACGATTCCGTAACCTTCATCGTACCCATGATCTCCTTGGTTTCACCCGAAACAAGGCAGATCTCAGTTCCGGGGGCGAGTTTCTCGTCGTGAGAGAGTGTGATCGGGATCGGCCAGAAGAGCCCACTGCTCATCTTCATATCGGCGCAAACGCCTTTCCAGTCCTTCTCTCCCATGAATCCCTCTAAGGGAGTGAAGCCTCCGATACCGAGCATAATCAGGTCGCCGGTTTCGCGAGTCGTCATCTCAAGCTTAGGAAAACCTTCCGCTCTCTTGAGCTCTTTTTTCCTGTCCTCACCGTCAAGCATGAGGATCTTCAGCTTATCACTTCCGTGCGGGGATATCAGATCTGATTTGGCCATGACATGTTCCTTTTACTGTCTTATAACATTAGTATTAATTAGCCATCGTTCTACCGGCGAGAATGCACTTTTTTTCACAAGCTTTTGACAAGCTTAGAGCCACTTGTATCTAATCGGTAGAATACATCACAAACTTGATCCTAATTTCCTTATCAGTTTTCGCCACAAGAATGTAACTTTTTTCACAATCTCTGTCAAGGGAATTCTGAAGGTTTTTTGGGGTTTCGAGTAGATATTTGATGAATTATTCTTCTGAAACTTAAGTGATTCGAGAGACTTACACCTGCAGACCCCAATCTGATGATCCAATGAGGCAGGCAGCATCGCAGACTTCGTTAGATTCGGGTAATCGGGCAAGATCAACATATGTCTCCGATTTTTCGGTCATCGAAAGCAGATTTTGCACCGAGTATACGCTATTACAGGAAAAATCGAATTCAGAGTCGGAGCGGTCTCAGGATGGAACAATCACCCCAAGTGGCTCGATATAACAAACAGACTTCGTGAAATAAGTAGCAAAATTCTTGACAGTAGGTCGAGGCCGGACTATTTTCACCGGTGAAAACATGAGGGGTGGCGCTGCGACATCATAACCGCGCCCCGCACCACACGGGAGTGAATTATGGCTGAACCGAAATATCTGGAGCCTGACACAGACCTGATCAGTGAAGTCCGAAGGGCTGGTGGGGATAGTCTGAAGAAGTGCTATCAGTGCGCTACCTGTTCGGTTGTCTGCAACCTGTCTCCTGCCGACAACCCGTTTCCGCGCAAGGAGATGATTCAGGCGCAGTGGGGTATGACTGATGCACTCATGAGAGATCCTGATGTTTGGCTCTGCTACCAGTGCAACGACTGCAGCATTCACTGTCCACGCAATGCAAGGCCGGGCGATGTGCTTGCGGCAATCAGGTCTCACATCTATCGCAAGTTTGCTGTTCCATCGTTCATGGGTAAGGCACTCGCGAATCCCGGTGCACTCCCGATTCTCTTTCTCGTTCCGATACTCATTATCACTGCCTGCATATTTTTGTCGGCTCCTCGAACTACTGATGGAAGTTTTCTGTTTCTCAGCAGCTCTGTCATTGATTTCAACATATTCATGCCGCACAGCACGGTGGATGCACTGTTCGTCATTGGCAATATCCTGATTTTCATACTGGCAGCAATCGGCTTTCGACGATTCTGGCGAGGTCTTCAGGGCAGGGGAGAGGATCAGCGAATGTCCTTCGTTTCCGGAATGGTGCAGGCTCTCAAAGAAATATTCAGCCATGCACGGTTCTTTGAATGCGAGACGAACAAGTCTCGGAGTTGGGCACACATTATTCTCTTTGCTGGATTCGGCGGCGCGATGATTACCACCGGGTGCGTATTCATCTTCATCTTCATACCATATTATCTGAATATGCTCGGTCTCGAGCAGTTCGAGTCGTTCTTCCATTTGCCTCTCGACATCTCTCATCCGGTCAAGATTCTTGGCGCTGTCAGCGGAGTCCTCATGACGATCGGCGGGGGAATGCTGATCGTACGAAGATGGTCGGACAAGGAGAAGGTAGGCGCGAGCGGATATGCTGATAATCTGTTCCTGTGGACGATCTTCCTGGTCGGCGTCACTGGCATGCTGTCGTGGCTGATCAGGCTCTCCGGCTTAGCGATGCCTGCATACACAGCATATTTTCTGCATTTGGTTTTTGTGTACTTTCTTCTTTGGTATATGCCGTATTCGAAATTCGCGCATATGATCTATCGCTCGCTGGCTCTTGTCTACGCAAAACAGATAGGACGCGAACCAAGAAGCTAATTAGTAATGATATTGTAGGTTGAATCCCTTGCGGATTCGACATCCCGCATTTATGCAGCACATGAATTGTCGAAAGCGCGAGGCTTTCGACCTACGGACTGAATTCCTGTTGCATTGCTGAGTTGCGCGATTTATATTTTGTTGAGATAGCCTCAGCTGCGTTGAGCGCATGAGGAGTAGAGGACAACAGTATTCAACGAACTATGCGATTAATTCGAGATAAGGGGAAACGCGATGGAATACGAAGTATTTGTTTCCGTGATCGGCGCCTTGGCAACCGTGTTCGCGGCTTTGGCTTCGCAATACATCTTTCGACGGCAGAGGGACATCCAGAGGAGGAAGTCAGAGGAGATCACGCAACTTGCAGATCTAGTCAGAACGGAAGAATCCAAATCCCGAGCAGGTTCCGTTGAGAGGCTGCTTGAGAAGATCCCTTCTGGCCTTCAGCTTGACGAATTCAACAGGAAGCTAGAGGAGATAGCAGTTACATTCTCTCAGGCAATTCCCACGAGGACGGAATCGTACGATGCTGTCGAGAATCTAATCAACGGATATCACGAGCAGGCACTTGATCAGGCTAAGGTCCAGTTCTGGTTCAGTGTTGTAGCAGCATCAATCGGATTCACGCTTATCATTTATCAAGGCATGAACATTGACATCGACCAGCTGTCTACGACGGCGAAAATCCTTCCAGGAGCGACCATTGACGCGGTTGCCTTCTTGTTCTTTAGGCAGGCGTCTGCGACTCGCCAAAGGGCAACAGAACTGTATGACAGACTTAGGACTGACAAGAAGAACAGTGAATCGGTCCGGTTGGTTTCGTCGATTGAAGATCTGAGAGTCAGAAGTGCAGTCAAGGCGCAGATTGCTCTGCACATGTCGGGACTAAACCCCAGCGCAATCGACTTGACGAAGTTCTTGTCGCCTGAGGATGCCGGCAAGTCATCGGAAGACGATGCTGAAGAAGAGCGGGTGGTTGACCTGCAGTCCAAATAGCCCGCCTCCCCTTTGGCTCACATAGCGTAGTTTCACGAGTCCATAGGTGGTTCATATTCCGCTGTTCTGATGCACGCAGCTGTTTCTTTCTTCTTGTGGCTGGTGTACGTCCTCGTGCATCAGCATGGATGAAAAATGTGGCGGGCAAATCATCAATTTACTATATATGACCATTGCGCGTCCAAGGTCACTATACTGAATTGAGGGAGCGACCTGAGTTTGAATTTCCTGACGAAAGTCCCGAGTTTTCTTGAAGGGAAGAAGTTCTATATTCTTCTCGGCCTCATCTTCGCAGTCGGACTGCTCGCACGCATCTTGTACCTGCCCGCCGATGCTCCGATTGGCTTCACCAGATCACAGGATGTCTCGACAGATCCATTCGCATATACATACTTCGCCAAGAACCTGATCGACACGGGTAATGCGAACCCGTACGACGATCCTCGCTGGATAGTGTACGAGAAGTCCACTCAGACTGTCGCGGCATATCTCGTATACGCCGTGCTTGGCACAGGGAGGGCACAGGGCAATCTAACAGCAGTTATCCTGAACCTACTCGCGATCCTCATGATCGCACTCGCAATCAAGAATTACGGTTCCAGACTGGCTGCTTTGTTGTTTGCTCTGCTTGCGTGCACGAACTTCACACTTATCATGTTCGCCAGGATACCGTTTCTCGAAGCATCACAGAATTTCTGGCTCGCAGCCGCATTCTATTTATTCTCACTCGGTGAGAAGCGCGGTTTCTGGTTTGTATTATCTGGTGCCGCCACCGCCGCCGCCGCATTCTTCGGCAAGATGGTGGCTCTCTATGCAGGTGGGCTATATCTGTCCGTATGGGTTTTTAAGCTTCTAACTGCCGAAAACGATAGAAAGCCCATCCTGATAGATGCAGTCAGGTTTTACGCAGCTTATGTAGCCATTGGAATATTCTGGTTTCTGTTCACGTATCTTCCCTCGGCATCCGAAGTATCGAGCTATTATGCTGAGCAGGGATTGGGATTGTATGGTAGTCCGAGAGCATTCGAGGAACTCCGCATGTTTTTCTGGCAGATTCAGAATCTCCTTGCAGAAAGGCAATTCATGGCGAAGCTGCCGATCGTTACATCCCTGGCTGCGCTTGGCGGTGCAATGGTCATTGCTTATCTCGTGAAATCGCTTCGCAACAAGAAAGTAGACTATCCACTCACTTCCGGGTGGGTCATTCTACTTGTCTGGCTTGTGCTCGCATATATTGCCCTGTTTCCATTCAACTACAGGCCGCTCAGATACCAGACTACTCTCATGTTCCCGATGATAGCGCTCGCTGGCATTTTGCTCGCTATTCCATTCGAGTTTGTGAAAGCAAAGATCGAGAAGAAGAAAAAGCGGCGGTCGGACAGCAAGATGCTCACGGGTGTTTTCTGGAGTCTGTGGTTTCCACCTTTTCTCTGCTCCGCTTATCTCATACTGAAATCCTCGACTGGAGGCGGACTCGATCCATCGGTTCAGGATAACATCTACGTCTATACTATCATTTTCATGTGTGTCGGTTTCGCGTTGTGGTTTATAGTCAAGCTTGACATCTGGCGTTCTGCCGTATATCGAGATATAGCACGAGTCGGGGTGCTTGTGATTGTGCTGGGCTATCTCATCATGCATGCCTTAGGATATGTCTCCTGGGCGGGAACCAGAGAATATTCACTCGTTTACGCAGACAGGGATCTTGGCGAGATACTATCAGGCGACGCCGTGCTGTCCGGATCTTATGCATCGGCACTGACTCAGGAAAACAAGCTCGGCTGCATCCACCACCAATTTGGTGTGGAGACTCCGGACCTCGATTTCTTCAACAAATTTCCGATCACTCACCTCGCAATCGATGAGGGGAACGAGAAACGCGCGCGACAGGACTATCCTACTCTCATGGCTGGGGCTAAAGAGATTGCCAACTATCGACTTCGCGGTTTCCCGGTCAAGATATTCAACATTTCGCAGGTCAGTCCGAATGCCGCTGCTCAAACATATCATCTTTCTGAGTATGAGCAGGCGAGATTCATGCTAACCGGAAACCAGCCCGATTCCGCGAACGCATTGATGACTCGGTTCGCTGCATCAGGATCAAGAAGCTACACTGCGGAGCTTTACCTCGCGGAGACGCAGCTCAGGGCGCAGAAGTATGATGCCGCCATCGAGCATCTGCAAAGGGCTGTCGAGATCGCACCTTTCGATCTGTACACGGCATATTTGTTTGGACAGGCGCTTCTGAACTCTGCGCAAACGCAGGGCAGTCCGGCATATCTTGAGGAGGCTCTGGGCTATCTCGAATTCGCATATGCGAGACGGCCGGCTGACCAGAAGCTGAGGCAGACTATTGAGAGCTTGAAGCGACAGCTTCGTTGAGCACTCACTTCACTTGAATCAAAACGACCTCCGATTTTGGTTGATTCCACTACTAAAGCGCAATAAATTTGTTTATAGCATGTTTCGGTTTGCCGGAGAATATGCGGTGGTTGCACTGAACAAAATTCCATAGACTATTCAATATGAGTTCTGAGAGGCACGAGATGAAGAACAGCATGAGTTCTCTCTGGAAAAGTGAGGATTGGTGGGCGGTTTGGATCGGCTTCGCGATCATTATCGCAGCTCTCCTGAGAATCCTCCCGAAAATACCGAGCGTGGGCAAGTGGACTGACGATCCGTTGGCTGCATTCAGCATCATCAAAGAGGGAGTTGCGACAGGTAACATCCTTCTTCCACTATTGATGCTGATGATAGGACTCGGTTTGCTGACAGCCGTTGGTGTCGCATCCATGAAGACAGAGAAGCTGGTAAAATACCTTGCGGGATTCGCTGGTGTCTTCATCCTGGCCACATTGGCATACTGGATAGCCGATCAGGTCAACATCAAATACTGGGGATTAAGTTATGCTATGTGGGCTCTGCTGGTCGGGCTGCTTGTCTCGAACACTATCGGTACTCCCAAATGGCTGAGAGCGGGTGCTAGAACCGAGCTTTTCATAAAGATAGGGCTTGTGCTGATGGGTTGCGAAATCTTATTCAAAAAGATCATGGCGCTCGGTGCTCCCGGTCTGATGGTCGCCTGGATCGTAACTCCGATAGTGATCATCTTCATGTACAAATTTGGCACAAAAATCCTCAAGATGTCGAACAAATCACTGATTATCATAATTGCTGCGGCAACCTCTGTATGCGGGGTCTCGGCGGCAATAGCTGTAGCAGCGGCATGCTGTGCCAAGAAAGAGGACCTCACACTTGCAGTCGGAATGACTCTTATCTTCACCGTGCTGATGATGTTCTTCATGCCTCTTGGAATAAAGTACATCGGAATGAATGACATTCTCGGCGGCGCATGGATGGGTGGCACAATCGACTCGACCGGAGCGGTCGTTGCTGCCGGATCGATGCTCGGAGATGCTGCAGAGAAAGTGGCCGCGGTCGTGAAGATGATACAAAATGTGCTGATCGGCGTCGTCGCTTTCGTTGTCGCCATATACTGGGTGACACGTGTAGAGTGCGAGGGCAGCGATCACAAGCCGAATGCTATGGAAATCTGGTACAGATTTCCGAAGTTCGTGCTCGGATTTGTGGCTGCGTCACTCGTTTTCTCATTCATAGTTGTGCCGGCATCATCCGGAGACTTCAAACTCGTCGAGGCGAGTTACATCAAACCATTTACGAGAGAGCTAAGAGAATGGTTCTTCTGTCTCGCTTTTGTCGCGATCGGGCTTGAATCGAATTTCAAGGACCTGACGAGCAGAATGGAGGGAGGCAAGCCGCTGATCCTCTATGGTGTTGGTCAGACATTCAATTTGATCCTGACTCTGTTGGTTGCATACCTTGCATTCATCGTCTTCTTCCCGAATGCGATCTGAAGGAGGGTGTGAGAGCTGAAATGACAAACAAGCGACATGACAGGATTGGCCGCTTCATAGCGTGGTCGAAATTCGCTATCGGACTTTGTATGCTGTTGCTGATGGTGACTCTCTTTGCGTCAGGCTATACTCTTCCCGGTGTGTTTGGCGAAGTGGTCCGGCACAACCAGGCGACCGACATCGATGCTTCGCCGCTATTCTATTCTGAGGTCGAGAATATGTCCGATCTCGAGGATGGAGTCAGAGTGATGATGGAGCAAGCTCGGTCGATGCCATCAAGCGAGTAGCGACGAGATTCCTCTCTTTGATCTGATCATGAGTCTGTCTACCACCCAGACCGCCGCGATGGCGAGGAGCCCAGATACCAAAGGAATAGCAAACCGCGTCGATGACGCGAGCCTGGTCTTCATGTCTGCCGCCACCGCATTGTCATGAAATGGCCTAAACAGATCAATACGCATGAGTGACTTTGCGACTGCAGTGAGGTCTACGAAGTATGCCACTGCAGCAAGCGTCATCAGCAATCCTGCGGCAGCCACCAGAGATTCGAAGTGTCTCTGCCAGAAGGGGGCTTTCATTTCGGCGACAATCGAATTTAGGATTGTCGAAGTGAAATCAACCGGTAATTCGAAGCCTGATTCATCGCTGAGGCCGACATTCAGTCTGCTGTATTGTTCGGCCCTCGTGTGGCATTCAGGGCATATATCGAGATGATTCGCGATCTCTGCCGAGCAATCTACTGATCGCTCATCGAGAAATCCCTGAATCTCCTCATCTGTCAGATGCTTGCTTCCCACAGGTCCTCCATTTGGTATTTCGTCAGAAGACGATCCTTCAGAAGCTTTCTGGCCCGGAATAGATAACTCTTCACTGTACCCTCAGGCATGTTCATGATGCTTCCGATTTCGCGATAACTCATGTCATCGAGATGATAGAGAGTGATAATCGCTGCGAACTGCGCTGGCAGCTTGTCGATCTCGGTGCGAAGCCTGATCGAGACATCTTCCAATTCGGCTTGCTTATCCGGTGGTGCCGAATCATCACAGTGAGATTCGATACTTCCGCCATTCGAGGCAATGTCTTCATATAGCGGAATTTTCTTCTTCTCCAGATAATTGCCGCACGTATTATACGCTATCCGTGCGATCCAGGTCGAGAGCTTCGATTTGAACTGAAAGCTCGATAGATTTTGATAGACCCGAATAAAGATATCCTGGCAGAGATCTTCGCGGTCTGTTTCATTGTGTACCATTCTAAACACGATATGGCTCACCAAGCGTTTGTTCTGATCGACAACGGCTCTGAATGCCTCGGCGTCGCCGGAGATAATTTTGTGTACCAGGCGCTCGCTGTCATCCAGATAATCCTCCATATTTATCAGACCGATATCTCAGGCAGAATGTTGCATGAATATTGGTATAGTATTCCGGCGGAATCTGCAACATTTGCGAGTACATCCTTGTCAAACTAATCAGAAGACACAAAAGCAAGGAGTTGGAAATGCTGCAATTAACTGACGCCATCGAAATGGTAATCGTGTTTTTCACGATCGGGTTTGTGGTAAAGATTATCCTCGATTACAGTATGCGGAAAAAGCTCATCGAGAAAGGCCTCGTCGATAAGAACGTGAAGTATCTGTTCAGTGACGGCGGCCCCGCAAAGTCATCGTTGAAGTGGGGCATGGTCCTGATCGGAATCGGAGTAGCGATAATCATCGGCCGCATTGTACCATATCGCTGGTCAGATGAGATCACTGTCAGCGGGATATTTATTCTCGCCGGGCTCGCGATGGTGATCTATTACGCTATTGCTCCAAGAATCAGAACGAATGGCGACAGTGAAGCTTCCTCCGACGAAGTTGATCGATAGAATATTGTCGTGTAAAGAGCGGCAGGCGACTTTCCGCGAGAGCATTTCTTCCTGAAACGGAATCACACTTAGCGTTTGATAAGGCTCAGGGTGTTTCTTCCGGAGAGTGTATCTCAATTTGGCTATAATATAATCACAAATTTCCCCACCTGATTTCCCCATTCAGATTCGATTGAGAATAGATAGATGCCACTTGCGACGAGTTCATTGTGGCGAGTCCTGAGGTCCCATTGAATCTTGGAATCGGTGTCGGTGAATCTCCCAGGATGATCGAGCTCCCTGACAAGTTCGCCGGAGAGAGTGTATATCCTGATCTTGCACCTGGGTGGCAGATTCACGAAGTGTATTCGTCTTGTATGATCCACGAATCCCGAGTGTCCTTGGTCCTCGTAGTCTGATGCCGCGTATCGTCCATCCCCATAATACGGGTTCGGATAAACCTCGACTGGAATGTTCTCTCTGAGTGATACGGAGGCATCGTTAATCGCCCATACTTCTGTCGCGTTGGATAGCGGTGAGCTTTCCAGTGGCTCAAGGTCCCGTTCATAGTCGCCGAAATCGAAGGCGGTGACCGAGAAATACCACGGGATCGATGACAACAGATTGTCCATCTCAAACTCATATTCGTAATACTTGTGATACAGCACAGAGTCGCCTGTCAGCGGATTAAACCCCTTAACCCACAAATCGGGATTGAGAGAGTCGATTTCAGGTATTATCAGACCCTCTTCGATCTCTTCAGCGAATCTCTTTCTGATACCGGTGGCATTGTGAACGAACGCTCCATCCTCCCAGCCCGCTATGGACTGATTCCACTCCAGAGGGGTGAAGCAGAGAACAGACCCATCGTGATCGAATCCGACTCCATCATCATTGAGGGGATACACTTCGGGATCGAATGACTGGCCGAACATCTCGCGCAATGTGCTCAGCTTGAGTGGTATGCTGGCTACCTCGAACTCACTCTTATCAGAATTCCAGCGCAGCACTGTGTAGTCGAGGAAATCCCGTGATTCGAGCATTCCGAGCCTGTCGATTCGGGGCTGTCGTCCCATGTAGACTCGGTATCCTTCGAAATCGATCTGTCTCGTGAAGGGGTCTCTTGATGTCTCGCTGATGAGACCGTTCCACCTGAGTGTGATCTTGCCGATAGTGGTCGACTGGCGCAGAACGGGCGGGGGAGGTGATACGGCTGCCCTGAAGTCAGGAACGCCATCGCCTGCGTAATAGAACGTGTCCAGAATCTCCTGGCCGTTGACCGTGTCCGGTATCAACCAGAACGGCCCGGAATCATCGTCACCATCAGTATCATAACCCGGATTGTCGTATACCCAGTTTGCCCAGACGGCATTGAGCGCAGCATCTCTGAAATCGACCTTACTATAGTAGGTGTGAGGGGAACGCGGAAGATTATCAGCTGCATTTCGAGGATCTCTGTGGAAATCCTCGCCCGCAAGATATGCAAGCGTGAACGGTACAGTGTCACCAACGTCGATATCAAATGGTCCTGCCGAGAGCACAAACCGAGTGTCATATCCATCGGCAATCGTCTCAGCGAATGTTGGAGGTGGTAACCAGCCCTCCTGCGTATGATCTTCCGCTGAGTAAATCTGATCGTAATCGTGTTCGCCGTTGGACAGAAGGTAGTATTTGTTGCGGTCTCCCTCTGGCGTGCCGAGACCACCTGTTCCGTAGTTGCGCTTTGTGGCATCGAGCATCGGCCCCCAGTCAAAGGCTGACGTACCATTTGACGTCCACCAGTTAAACGCTACCTTCGTTTGGCGACTGGAAAGGCGCATCACTCGTACACCTGCGACGGATGTCGCACTTCGGTCATCGAAGAAATCGACATTTGGATCGCCGTCATTGTCGGCAATCCATGCAAAATCAATCGTGTCGAGGAAGTTGCCCCCCGCGATTGAGGGATAAGTTTCTCGAAATCCGCAGACGTCATCTTCGTGACCGCCGACGTCGTTGGAGATGTGGTTGACGTCCCCATCGACGTATAATCCAACATAGACGTTCTCCAGCGATTTCGCTCCGATGTTCCGAATCTGGTAGTCGAGCAGAATAAAGTCCTGAGCGTATCCAACACTCCATGAGTAACTGGTCTGTTTGACCTCGATATTAAGTGGCACATGCAGCTCCCCGTTGTATCCGGTTCCAACGTATGACTCTTCGTCGAGAGTGTCTGTGTAGGTCGCGATGAACTCAAGATCGGCGTGTGCCTCTTCATCATAATCTGGATCAGATGGCCTATTCGAGCGCTTGTGCAGACCGCAGTGAGTCGGGTCAGCGCATGGATTCATAGCATAGACATACTGCCAGCCATCGAAGCCTTCCGACACCAGTGTGTCCTCTCCGACGACGGCGCCGATCCACAGGGCTGCAGCATAGAGATATTCAACCTGGGACCCTGCGGGGAACTGCGCCGAAGGGGCGCTGAGCCCTGTCTCACAATCATTCCATTCACCATCTTCGCTTCCGAACAGTCCGAAATTCGACACAGAGAAGAGGAAATTGCTGTATGTATGCGTGCAGACCTCAGTATACGGGCGTTCTATTCTGGTTGTCTTGAATCTGCCTTCTGCAGAATCAGGAAGAGGGGAAGTGTTATTCGCCTCTGCGAAGAGCTGAGGTGCTATCAGGAGCAATATACATCCAGCCAACAGTACGTTACATTTCGTTCTGCACATGGTCTGATCTCCTGCCATTCCTTTAGTTTTGGTTGCTGCTGCTCAGTTCTGTCGGTGCGTTCCCGTATAAGAGACGGATAACTCTAACAAACATAAAATGGAAAAGCAATATGAATGCAAGCGAAACGTTGGATGGTCAGGCGGCAATACTTGCAGAATGATTCTCGGATTACACATAGAACTGCTAGAGTATGATCAGTAACTTGCCGATCTGGTTGCCCCAGTATGATTCGACAACGAACAGGTAGATGCCGCTTGTGACGAGCATGTCGTCCTTTGATTTCAGATTCCAGAGAAGCTCGGTGGCGGATCTGCTATCACCGCTGGGGTGAACCAGTTCTCGCACCAATTCGCCGCTAATCGTGTAGATTTTCAGCGTGCAGTACGGTGGGAGATCGATGAAGTGGATACGACGTTCCCTGTCAAAAATACCGGTGTGGTTCGGATCCTCATACCCTGCTCGTGCGTATCGGTCTTCACCGTAGTATGGATTTGGATAGACGGTCACTTGCGGACCCCGGTCGAAATCGGTGGATGGAAAATCTGCCGGATTCGCCTGGATCAGGTTATCGAGGGGATTGCTTTCTGCGGAGACCGTTCCGGTAGAAATATCTCCAAAATCGAGCGCAGTGACTGAAAAGTAGCAGGTTTCGTTCGGGTAGAGATTGTCAATTGAATATTCGTACTCAAAGAACTTATGGTACATCACCTCTTCACCCGTCATGCGGTCTTGTTCCGTGACCCACAGATCGGGGTTGAATGAGTCTATCTCCGATGTGACGATGCCGCGTTCTATTTCATCCGCATAGGTCTTCTTGATACATGAGTGATCAAATGTCGTCGCGCCGTCAGTCCAGCCTCTGATCGACTGGTTCCATCCTACCGGGGTGAAGCAGTAGAACACTCCGCCACTCTCGAAACCATATTCGTCACCGTTGCACAAGTAGTCGAGAGGGTCGAAATCGTCGCCGAACATTTCCCACAGCGAAGCGAGTGTCATCGGTTCGCTCATTAAGCGGAATCTGATCTCATCAGAGGACCGGTATCTGACAGAGAAGTCGACTTTGTCCTGGCTGCAGACGAGCGCAAGGGATGGAATCGTAGGGTGGCTCCCCATATAGACACGATAGCCTTCAAAATCGGTCCAGCGAGTGATGGGATCGATCATGGATTCGCAGTCAATTCCATTCCATCGAAGTGTCACGGAACCGTAATCTGATTCGTGTCGAAGTCGTGGTGCCGGCGGAGAGGTGACTGCTCGATAGTCCGGCACACCATCGCCGGAATAGTTGAATGTATCGATTACTTCCTCGCCGCCAATTGTATCTACTATAACAAAGTAAGATCCGGCGTTGTCATCGCCATCCGTATCGACGCCGGGATTGTCAAACACCCTCGCTGCCATGCTCGCGTTCAGACCGATATCATCAAAGCTCAGAGTATTATAGAAGCTATCCGGCTCCATACCTCCGTCGCGCCTCATATAATTATCGAAGCTGGTCGGATCCTGATGAAATCTCTCTCCCGCTACATAAGCGATCGTAATCGACTTTGTCTCATCGGGCAGGAGTTGGAACGGTCCCACGGAGATCATGCAGCTTACGTCTGTTCCCGCCGCGATCATTGCGGAGGTGGGTGGAGGAGGCATCCATCCGTAGACGCTGAAATCCTTCCCAGAGAATATCTGATCATAGTCATGCTCTCCATTAGACAGAACGTAGTACTTGTTGCGGTCACCTTCAGGAACACCCTGCCCGCCGGTGCCGAAATTCCGCCTTATTGCTTCCATCATCGGCCCCCAGTCGAATCTCGAATTGCCATTGAGCGACCACCAGTTGAAACTTGTTGTCATATCCTCTTCGGGGAGCTTCAGGAATCGAATGCCGGCTACCGAGCGAGCACTATGTTCATCGAACACACCTTCTACTGGATCGCCATCGTTGTCAGCAATATAGGCGAGATTGATCGTATCCTCAAACCCATGACCGGCAGACGAGAGGACAGTATGCCTGAAACCACTAATATCATCATAGTATCTGTCATAGACGAATCTGCTTCCGACATCGCCATCGACATATATGCCGACGTAAACTTCGCTCAGATCCGCAGGCCCAATGTTCCTGATATCATAGTCTATTATTATGAAGTCCTCAGCATGTGGCACACTCCAGGAGTAGCTATGCTGTGTTACCTCGATGTTGAGCGGAATATGTTCTCTGCCACTCCAGTCATGCGGTACGTACCTCGGATCCACCAGAGTATCGGTGTACGTAGCGATGTACTCCTGATCAGCATGGGCATCCTCATGATAGTACCAGTCAGACGGTCTGCTGGAGCGCCGCTCAAGCCCGCAATTCGCCTCTGAGCAGGGATAGAGTTCGTTGGCAATCTGCCACCCGTCCGCACCGACTGAAACAATAGTATCATTACCGACCACCGCTCCAATCCAAATGGCGGCCATATATAGATGCTCTATTCCGCTGCCAGCAGGGAATTCAGCGGATGGCGCGGCGAGTCCTGTCTCGCAATCCCTCATTTCCCGACCATAACTGCCGAAGAAGCCCCAATTTGAAATCCCCATCCATAGGTTATTGTATGTGTGAATACAGGTCTGAGTATACGGTGGCTGATTGATTGAGGCCTTGTGAAAACGACCCACTTCGGCGACGCCACTGGGCTTGTCAATCTCTCCCATTCCCGATCCTGCGGTCAGGAGAAAGAACACCGCAACGAGAACCAGCGCTGAACTCTTCGTAGCCATGTCATACCTCTTTCTAATCCCCCGGATTAGCAGAACTCGATTCTGCAATTCACACTGTGCTCCAACTATACGGACGTCTGATCTGTGATTTTATCAAATGCAATAATCACAGATCACGCAACAGGAAACTTCGAGTTGCAGTATTGTTCAAAGAACAAACGGGATAAGAAAAGTCTGCATAGTAGCAGAAATGCCACTCCCGGATTTACTGTGTACTAAAGACATTGCCAGATCGGGGTGCCGCTTAAGGCGGAAAGGCGAGAAATTGCTTGACGATGTCCCTAATATTATAGATCATTATCGCATTACTATGAAGGCAAAGTCGAAAAAGAACTTGCGCGAAGAGACGGAAGCGGATGCTCCGTTCCAACAGTTATCCGATTCCAAGCTGCGGAAAATTCTCGAGCAACACAAGAGGTGGTTGGAGTTGCCCCCCGGGAGTATGCACCCCGGCCGGGCTAATCTACGGTATTATGATCTGAAAGGCCAACAACTGGTAGGAGTAAATCTGAAGGCAGCGGACATGGAGGGATCTGATCTTCAAGACGCTGACATGCAGGGCTGCAATCTGATAGAGGCTAATCTGGACGGTGCGAATCTCAGGGGGGCAGACCTCAGAAAATGTGATTTTCAGTGTGCGAATGCGCATCGGACCAACCTGCGAGAAGCCGACCTTCGGGAAGCCGATCTGGATCGTGCAATTGGGCTGACTGCCGTGCAACTGGCTGGCGCCAACTTGTCTGGGGCAAAGTTGCCGGGGAATTTGTGCGAATTTGACGGATTGAAATCGGTCGAACAAATCTCTAAGAGTGCACAGAAAATATTCCTTCTTATGCTTGCCTGTGTGGCATATTCGCTGCTTACGATAGGGGCTGTCAGCGACTCTGAGATTTTTGTCAACTCGCTCACTTCAGCCATTCCAGTAGTCGGAGCACACGTTCCAATAGTTGGATTCCTCTTCGCGGCTCCTGTTATTCTGCTATGCATATTCTTGTACTTTCAGATACACTTGCAACGGTTATGGGAGCAGATTGTGGCTCTCCCCGCAGTATTTCCAGATGGAAGATATCTTGACGAAAAGGTGTATCCTTGGTTTGTGACGTGGATCGCACAGTGGTGCATGCCTCGGAAGTACCGCAGATCAAAGCCGTTAGCACTTACGCAAACACTCATAACGTTGTTCATGGTGTGGTTATTGGTACCTGCAACAGTTGGCGTATTCTGGGTACGCTACTCTATGTATAGTGTCGAGCAAGCAACGGGGAGTGCTTATTTTCTGTTCTTCCCCGTATCGGTGCTCATTACTGCGTACATGCTCATTCTTGCGAACAAGACTGTGCATAACCCATTGCTCAGATTGCAAACCCCGGGGCCAATGGTAGCTTGGCTAGTTGCCCTCGCGGTGGGTACAACCTCTCTCGTGTTCGCGCCAAAGAGCTCGGATTTTCAACGAGCGAACTTCAGAGGGTTGGCTTACGAAAATGGCGACTTCCGGAACACAGTATTAAGAGGTGCCAACCTCGAGATCTCGAATCTGAAGGCCGCAGATCTCGCAGGTGCCAACCTGCAACAATCTAATATGCAAAGAGCCGATCTGCGTGAAGCTACTCTTGACTCAGTCATCGCCGACTTGGCATCATTTGAATACGCGCTGCTTGCAAATGCTACCCTGCGTGATGCGAGTCTTGTTGGTGCGGATCTATCATCAGCTGTTCTAGCTGGTGCGGACATGTCTGGAGCGGACTTGCGCTACGCCGTCGGCCTGACGTTAAGCCAGGTAAATTCAGTCAAACTGGATTCCAGCACTCAGTTGCCTGCCTACATTCTGGATTCAATTCAGACAGATTCACTCCTGACTGTCAAGTACGGCTTTCTGTTCAAGGCGGACAGCCTGCAGTCTGTCGAGCCGCCGCCGGGTACAGCAGCACCTTGATTTGCGCGAGTCTCTTGGCGAGGCTGCAGCGTCGATGCATGCGATTCAGTAGAAGTACGAACCGGAAGGAGGAGACTATGTGGAGGGAACTTTTAGTTGTAGTGGCTGTTTTCATCGCGAGTTGGTCATACGCTGACGACGGGCATGGTGATTCTCATAGGCCGGTGCATACGTATTCGATTGTAGCGTACGACAGTACGACTGGCCAATTTGGTGCGGCTGTTCAGTCGCACTATTTCAAAGTCGCCGATGTCATCTGGGCCGAACCGAATGTCGGCGCAGTAGCGACACAGTCGCTCGTCGATTTCGCCTATGGTCCTCTCGGGCTGGAATTGATGAAAGTTGGCAAGACGGCACAGCAGGCTCTTGACGGGCTGATCGCCAGTGATCCAAACAACAATGTCAGGCAGGTTGCAATGATTGACTGTAAGGGTAATATCGCCACTCACACCGGTTCTCTTTGCATAGCCGAGGCGGGACACCATACGGGCAGATTCTATTCCGTTCAGGCAAACCTGATGCGTGACTCGACAGTCTGGGATGCGATGGCTGATGCATATGAGAATTCCTCTGGTGATATCGCCGAGAGAATGATGGTCGCACTCGAAGCTGCACAGGTCGAAGGGGGAGATATTCGCGGTATGCAGTCCGCTGCGCTGATTGTCGTGACCGGTGAACCGACTGGTCGCGAGTGGAGCGATAAGATTTTCGATATTCGCGTGGATGATTCCCCTGAACCGCTCGTCGAACTGCGGCGGCTTCTGAATATTTCGAGAGCATATCGCCATATGGATCGAGGCGATGAACTTATTTCCGCTGAGAAATTCGAGGAAGCCGAAAGGGAGTACTCGATAGCCGCCGATCTCGCGCCCGGCAACATGGAAATTCGATTCTGGCAGGCGGTCACTCTGGCGAGCATCGGAGAAGTCGAGAGATCACTGCCAATCTTCAAGCACATATTCGAAGAAGATTCTCGCTGGCGTGAACTGGTTCCGCGCCTTGTGAAAGCGGAACTTCTGCCGGACGATGACGAAGTGTTGGAGCGAATACTGGCGCAGTAAGGAACCGGGGCTCTTCTGATCTAAAGGAGACATACTAAGGCAAGTACTGCTCTCCCACGGTCGAGTTGTAAGGCATTGCTAGGCTGTACGTTAGGGCTGCTCGATCAAAGTCGGTCGTGCTCTGTTCTGTAATCCTAAATCATTTCGCAGAATAGCCGATCAATAAAGGGAGCTTCTAAGTCCACAGGAGATCGAAAAAGGAGTCGATTATGTTGACATGGTGTGCAATACTGCTCGCGCTTGGAGTCCTGGCATTTCTTGACAGCATTTTCAGCTACGGTGAGATATTCCGCCGTGCTAACTCGCTGATGTTCATGTGCGTTTCGCTCGGGCTACTGGTCAGAACGGCTTCAAAGGCCAGAGCGGAAAAGAAGCGGGCAGCCCAGTCAGGTTACAGACTGAAAGAAGATGGTGCAAGCGATCCAGCGCGAGAAAAAGCTGGAGTATCGGTTTAGTAATTGCTAAGTCCCACGTTTGTCCCGGCTTCGAAGATTAGAGCGGGAGCTGCATCCACGGCTCCCGCCTTCGGGCTTGCTGAAAAATGCTAAATGATATCATTGCGAGCGAAGCGTGGCAATCTCCGCATTTCACAATAGCCTTGATTTACATAGAGATCGCCACGTCGCTTCGCTCCTCGCGATGACGACGTTCCGCGGTCCGTGACTTTTTCAACAGGCCCCTGCTTCAAAGCGCCAATTGTCTCTCAAGAGCATCCAGATATTTGTCCCCGCTGCCAGTTATACAGACGACAACTTTGTCAGTTGATCTGACGAGATTTCGCTGAACCATCTGTTTCAAGCACGCTGGCGATGCTCCCCCTTCAGGCGACGAAAAAATCTGCCTGATACCGTACCGCATCGAATACCAGGTCGGCCTCATGGTCACAGGGATGTAATTCTCTGGTTATTACGACAGGAAGAGGATAGAGTCGGATACGATTCTTCCCTTTTTGCGAAACAAACCGGACGATCTTTCAAGACACCACGCTCATGTAATCGAGATTCAATCAGATAGCTATTATCCCTTGTCTCTACACTATTAAGCAGTTATCATCTCCCTTGCAACAGGGCTTGTTGAAAAGCCATGGCATCGCAGGATTTGTCATCGCGAGGAGCGAAGCGACGTGGCGATCTCTCTTTGAAGCAACACCGCAGTGAGACCCTGAGACTGCCACGCTTAGCTCGCAGCGACGATTGCAGGTCTTCTCAACAAGCCCTACAGTAAGGTTGAAAGAGAGGTAACTGAATGGCTGAAAAATTCATATTTCATATGTATGGCGTAAACAAGTTCTATGGGCAGAAACAAGTTCTCAGAGACATAAACCTCAGTTTCTATCCGGGCGCCAAGATCGGGATCGTAGGCGAGAACGGCTCAGGCAAGACAACTGTCCTGCGCATCATGGCAGGACTTGACACCGAGTTTCAGGGTCACGCCGAGATCACTCCCGGCTTTCGCGCCGCAATAGTAGAACAGGATCTACAGCTCGATCCAAGTCTTACCGTGCGGCAAACCGTGGAGCAGGCTTTCGGTGAGACCAAAGCGTTGCTGGATGAATACAACACCATCGCCGGCAGCATGGCCGAACCGATGGAAGGTGATGAAATGCAGAAGGCGCTGGATAGGATGAGTGCATTGCAGGATAAGATTGATGCACTGGATGCCTGGAATCTCGATCATAACCTCAAGGTCGCTGCCGACGCGCTCTGCCTGCCGGAAGACGATCGGATGGTCGGGACTCTGTCTGGCGGAGAGAAACGGCGGGTCGCACTATGCAAGGTGCTTCTTGAGCGACCGGATTTGCTGCTTCTTGACGAGCCAACCAATCACCTTGATGCAGAGACTGCTAATTGGCTGGAGGCGCAGCTTCGCGAGTATCCCGGGACAGTCATAATCGTCACTCACGATCGCTATTTCCTCGACAATGTCACCGGCTGGATACTCGAATTGGAGGGTGGTCACGGCATCCCCTGGGAGGGTAACTATAGCTCCTGGTTGGAGCAGAAGCTTGATGAACTCGCTTCCACTGAGAAGATGGAATCGTCACGTGCTCAGGCTCTTAAGCGTGAGCTATCATGGATTCGCATGAATCGTGGAGATCGCAATGAACTCTCGCGTTCTCGCATCAGAGAATATGAGCACCTTGTTGCCCGGGAGACCGCCGCGGCGAAATCTGACAGCAGAGCGATCCAGATCGCACCGAGCGAACAGCTGGGCGAACAGATCATTGAGTTTCATGACGCAACCATGGGATATGATGATGAACAGCTCTTTGAGAAACTGTCTTTCGCGCTGCCGCGGGCCGCGGTTGTTGGTCTGCTTGGCCCCAATGGAACCGGCAAGACGACTTTGTTTAATCTTATCAACGGGAGTCTGAAGCCACAGGAGGGCGGGATTGTTGTCGGATCATCGGTGAGGCTCGCGTATGTCGATCAGGAGCGAGCGTTTCTTGACGGCGATAAGAATCTGATCGATGAAGTGGGTGATGGTATTGATACGGTTAGAATCGGAACTCGTGCAGTCCCGATCCGACAATACCTCGCCGGATTTGGGTTTAAGGGCGCGTCTCAGCAGAAGTTGGTGCGAGAGCTTTCGGGCGGAGAGCAAAACCGATGCAACCTGGCCAAGGTGCTCAAAGTCGGAGGAAATGTGCTCCTGATGGATGAGCCAACCAACGACCTCGACGTCAATACTCTGCGGATGCTTGAAGAGGCGATTCTGGATTTCTCCGGATGCGTCATGGTTATCAGTCACGATCGCTTCTTTCTTGATCGAGTCTGCACCCATTTGCTTGTCTTCGAAGGCGAGGCAAAGGTGCGCTGGTTTGAGGGCAATTTCTCTGCATATGAGGAGTGGCGCAGCAAAGAGCTCGGTGAGAAGTCGTTCGAAAATCGGCGCAATCGCTATCGTACGATAGTGAAAGTGTGAAGCCGGGAGCGGGATAGATATATACGACCATCGCAATCAACGACGACTTTACAAAGGTGACGTATGAAGAAATGGGAAATGAAAATTGCACGGGGGTATGATCCAAGGACTCAGAACAAGATTGGTCTGTTTGCGGCACAGCTTGACGATCAGTTGAAACGCCTCAAGAAGGAGGTCAAGAGTCTGACGGTGAAGCAATTGGAATGGCAGTTGAACCCGGGAATGAACAGCGTTGGCATGTTACTGGCGCACATTTCGTTTGCGGAAGTGTGGTGGATGAAAATCGCCGCAAACGAGCTACCTTGGGAGCCTGAGGGGAAGAAAATCATGGCTCGGTACTGCAGCATCGAGGACGATGGCTTGCCGCTTCTGCCCGATGGACATCATCCGTCATTCCTCAAAGGGTTCACTGCAGAGAAGTATCTGTCCATTCTCGCAAAAGGGCGCCGTGCGATCCATAGCGAGATGAAGAAGTGGCGGGACAGAGATTTGGACGATTTCTACAAAGTTGGAAAAGGCGAGGTCTCGCATGCTGCTACATTGCACCACGTACTCGAGCATTTCTGCGGGCATTTTGGTCAGATTCTGTTGCTAAAGCATCTTATGCGTGACGCCGGAATTTTAAGGAAGCAAGAAAAGGCGAAATCCTGAGCTGGAAACCGGCTAACTTCAGATAGTTGTGACGTAACGGTCAGAATCGGCATACTTGGTGTGAGCGTTTCGTGTTGTCCCCGATGCCGTTTTGATAAGCGGTGATGGTAATGTTCGAGTCCGACAAACCGGGCTCTACGAGACTCGAACTGAGATTCCTGCCTATTATCAGAACTTCAACTCGTCCGCCGTTTCTGCTGGATGATCCGGCGCTAGGTGGGAATGTCTTGAATCGCCTGCACTTGATATTCGCGCGTTAAATCCAGTTTCATTCATGTTTCAGTCGACATGTTGCCGATCAATGCGTATAATTGCGATCAGATGCTATATTCAGATAACTGATATGCGGAGGAAACGATGGCTGTTGTCAAATACGATAGTATTAGAATGAGCGGTGTCACGATGGAAGGCGTGGAAGGGACATCCAAAGCAAATGTGATCGGATCTCCCGAGGGTTGGGAGCATTATACACTTCGTGTATTTCGGATCGCTCCCGGCGGGTTCACTCCTTTTCACAAACACGACTGGGAACATGTCAATTACGTCATCAAGGGCAAAGGCACTCTTACACTCGGCGCTACGACATCAGAAATATCAGAAAAGGATTTCGCATTTGTGCCTCCCAATACAATGCACCAGTTCAAGAATGCTCACGATGAGGATTTCGAATTCATCTGCATTGTTCCTAATCAAGGCGCTTGATGCATATTAGCTGCAGTCGATAATTTCTGTCGAGCAGAATTGTTAACAGTCGGGGGAGCTGTTCCCGTCCGGGTCGCAAGGGGCGTTTCCGCCGAGAAAGATGTATCCTACAAGGTAAATCACATCATCGATGCCAATCTCGCCAGAGCAGTCTGTATCACCTATGTCGACAGGGTCGGGAGATGGCCCTCCCAGAAAGATGTAGTTCACTTAGAAAATGATATCGTCGATGTCAACGGACCCGCTGTTATCAGTGTCTCCGCATCCAGCTATCGCTATCACCGGCGAATAACGGCCGGAGCTGTCTTCAGCAATCACCAGATATACATATTCAGATGAGCCACTTGTCGGGGTGTCGACGAAGAATGTGTCACTTATGCCGGGATCACTGAGATCGCCAGACGGATTGTCAAGTCTGAAGAATGGACCATTGGATGATGCATTTCTGCGGTAAATATGATATGACGATCCGGGTGCCCCACGCCAGCTCACCTTGACTTCAGGTGGAGATAAGTCCTCTGCCGTGATATTGCTCGGAGGAGGCGGCCATGCTGCTGGCCCAAGCTGCACGCTCTCTTCCTGGAAGCTGTTATCCGGAATGAGTCCGGTCAGGTGGGAGCTTTCCCCATTTGCTACATTGCAGAAGTGGTAGTCATATGGGATCCCCGGTGATCCTGTTAGAAAATTCTGGAAGTCATCGAACCAGAAACCTGCATCATACCCTGCACCATCCGACGTCACAATCCTAATCTCTTCATCTGTCCCATTCAAATATCCGAAGAAGGAAAGCCGGCCATCCGGTGGGGCTGAATTGTCCGAATTGGACACAGCACCAAATATCGATCCCTGTGCCAGAGCAGAAGAGCTCGACGCGAAGGCTATGAAAAGTGTCAACATGATTCGTAGAGCCATGCAATGATACTCCTGGCACATAGATCATTCGATGTGCTGGTATGGTCGATTCTGTTGGGAGCCGGGAAAGAAGTAGAGTATCCGGCCTAAGCCGATAACCGACAACGCTGTAAGCTCCTTTCAATTATACTGGACAGTCTGTCAGAAACAAGCGAAATCAGTACTCAAAATACGTCAGTCCCTTGACTTGATAAAAGGACGCCCGCGGACGACCACCAGCGACGCAATTTGTGCGATTTCGATAACGTAAGAATTGACCGTCTGAATTTCTACGCATGCTTAGGTTAGTCAAGTAGGCCTTTGCTATCCTGCATTCATGGTTAAAGCTCCAGTCAAGGCGGTCGACCATGAAATAAAGGCTATCATGATGAGATGCAATAGAGTACCAGTTTGATCGAGAATCAAACGAGTTCTTGACATAGAATTGAAAGCTGATATATTAGATATTGAATGTGTTTAAATAGGTAATATTTTCGACACTGTCATACTTGCCGTACAAACCTGGAGGAAAGTGATGTGTGTATTTATGAGGAGTAATCCGTACGGGTTCGCTATGAAGATCCCCCTTCTGCTGACAATATTAATCCTGCTCGCGGCATCTAGTGTCACTGCCACGGTCTCGACTGTTGAAGAGGCGGAGACAGTCTGTCAGAACTGGCTGACCTATATCGTCTACCACACAGGTGACTGGGGTGGTGCCATGAGTCCACAGATCATCGGTGCGGATGACATATATGCCGACGACATACTTCTTGCGAGATGCTTTCATATCTCACCGATCGGATATGTGATCGTGCCGGTTCTGAAAGAGATGCCTCCGGTGAAGCTCTACTCGGTTGAGAGCAATTATGACGTTAATCAGGAGCACGGCCTATCTCAGATGATGCGTGAGATATTTGCACAACGAGCGGAGGTTTACATTGATTTCTATGGCAGCCTTGAGGCGGATCAGGCTTCCAAAGACTATTACATATTCAATGATTCACACAGACAGCAATGGTTGAGGTACGTGAAAAGCCCTGATCACTTCATGGCCGAAGAACTCGGCAAGGACGCGATGCAGACTGTCGGACCGCTGCTGACGAACGTTTGGAGTCAGGATTACCCTTACAACACAGATTGTCCTCCCGGCAACCCGGTCGGCTGTGTGGCGACTGCCATGTCTCAGGTGATGCACTATTATAACTGCCCACCATCAGGTGTCGGGACGCACAGTTACTGGTGGTATCCTGATTCAGGCGACCCTGTCTATTTCACTGCTGACTTTAGAGATACCTATGAATGGGATCTTATGCCCGATCAGTTCTTATGGCCGTACACTGACGAGATGATCGACGCTGTGGCCGAACTTTGCTTTGAGGTAGGTGTATCGGTTGATATGGATTACGCGCCTGACGGTTCTGGCGCTTACTTTGAGGATATCGCACCGGCGCTTCAAAACTACTTCCGATTCAACAGCGGCATGCAACGCTTGTGGCGCAGCTCCACGACTGCCTACACTTGGTTTACATACTACATCAAACCTGAGATCGACGCAGGCCGCCCAATCATCTACGGGATCACCGGACATGCGTTCATCTGTGATGGTTGGCAGGACGGTGGCACCAACATGTATCACCTCAACTATGGTTGGGGTGGCAGTCAGAATGCATGGTATGCTATCGATGATTACTTCTGCGACTGGGGCTGCTCGATGGCTCATGAGTCCCTGTTGCGGTATATCAGACCGTACCCTGACTGGGACGAAGATGGCGTTGACAACGATATTGACAATTGTCCGATGATACCTAATACGAATCAGGCTGACGGAGATGATGATGGCGTCGGAGACCTGTGCGACAACTGCGTGTATGCCTATAATCCGGAACAGGGTGATGCTGACGGTGACGGCGACGGTGACTACTGCGATCCGGATGCGGACGATGATGGTATTCTCAATGAAAGTGACAACTGCTGGCTGGTCGATAATGCGGCGCAGGAGAACAGTGATACAGACGAACTTGGCGATGACTGTGATAACTGCGACTTCGTGGACAACCCGGAGCAATACGACGAGGACAGCGACGGGACAGGAGATTTCTGTGATGGCGAACTGCACATCCAGAGCTACCAGGTTGAAATCCCGCCCGGCTATCTGGGCGTTTACTACTACTATCAGTTCTGGTGTGTAGGCGGAACTGCGCCGTACTATTGGACCAAACTTGCGGGGCAGCCGCCCTATGGTACAGTGTTTGCTAACGGAACGGTTGGGACTGTGTCAGGGACGCCGTCATATATCCCTGCTGGAGAAGACTCTGCAATATCTATTATCACAGTCAAGCTAGAGGACTCAAGCAATCCGGTTCTTTCTGACACAATCGCTGTGAAAATCATCGTGTACCGCGACGAACCACAGCCACCATATGTTTGTGGAGATGCCGATGGTAGCGCAGGGGTCGATATCGATGATGTGGTCTTCCTGATTGCCTACATCTTTTCCGGAGGACCCGCTCCTGATCCGTTAGAATCCGGAGATTCGGATTGCTCGGGAGCGATTGACATCGATGACGTAGTATACACAATTTCCTATATATTCAGCGGTGGCCCGCCTCCGTGCGACCCTGATGATAACGGCACACCGAACTGCTGATCGAACAGCGGTTCACTGAGAATCTCAAGCCCCGACCTGAAGATGTGGTCGGGGCTTTTCATTGCCTGTCGCTCGGCACTTATTCCGTATACAGATTGAGATTGATTTGTTCTTTGAACCAAGCTATAAATGATGTATGAGATTACTCGACGACAATCAGGAAGACCGGCACAATCTCTTCATGCGCGAGGCTCTGCGCGAGGCAGAGAAGGCTGCGGAGAAAGGTGAAGTGCCGGTTGGATGCGTGATAGTGCATGACAACCGCATAATCGGACGAGGCTATAATAGAAGAGAAGCACTACAGGATGCTACGGCCCATGCGGAAATCATCGCCATATCCGCTGCCTGCCAGACCATGCATAGCTGGCGGCTGGAAGATTGCACTATGTATGTAACTCTGGAGCCATGTCCCATGTGTGCCGGCGCGATAGTATTGACGAGAATTCCCGTGCTTGTGTACGGTGCAGATGACCCGAAAGCCGGCGCATGCGGGACTCTTCTTGATATTGTCCGTGACAGCCGTCTCAATCACATTGTAGATGTTATAGATGGCGTAATGGCGCGGGAAGCTCAGAGCTTGCTGCAGGATTTCTTTCGCACACTGCGCCGGAGAAATAGTAAGGCGGAGGACTAGCATGCAACTCACTCGACAGGAGATACTGAAACTCTCGGTCTCGGTTATGTACATTGGATTGCTTGTCGACCTTGGTGGAGCTGCCCTGTTTTATTTGGTCGGGCAATTTCTTCGCAGCCAAGGGATCATAACGCTTGTACCGGCTGAGTCACTTGACATGCTCGGTTACGGCCTGCTGGCCGTCAGTGCCGCGGAGATTGCCACAATCGTAGTCCTGAAACGGAGATGGATTAGCGCAAGATCCCCTCAACTTCGGTCTATCCGAAAACGTGAGGTTTTTTATAGGCAACTGAAACTCATGTTTGCCACCCTTTTCCTTGTGACCCTTACTCCCGCTTTGTACGGATTCCTGTATTTCGTTCTCGGAGGTACCGAAACGCTGTTTATTCTTCTCATCGTAGCGACTATGATCGGCTATATGCTGATTAGAGTACGCCCAAACGATCTCCAGAAGAGCATCGGCAGTATTGAACTGGAAGATCCTGAATGAGCATTGCTCATCTTTTGTGCGAGAGAATGGACTTGACAATGTGGAGATTTGGAATAAGATAGTATCCTTGCGCTGGCTTTCCACCAGCAATCAGTCGGAGAGGTGCCGGAGCGGTTGAACGGGGCGGTCTCGAAAACCGTTGAGCCTTCGCGGGCTCCCAGGGTTCGAATCCCTGCCTCTCCGCCTTGCAACCTGTTGTACTACAATTATATACGAGCATTCAGGGCTTTAGCGGAGAGGAAATAGTTCGAACCCCCTTGAGCCGTAACCCCTTGTATTGTAAAGCAGTATTACTTCGAGCCAGTAAGGTTCTCATCGATTTCTATCTCTCGCGATGCCCGCAGATAATCGGTGTTCGAGTACCGTGGATTGCCTAGACTGCGCGTACCGGGGATATTCGTTCCGCTGATATTCTGAACCCGAATCGAGAACTGTAATCGTCTGTCATCTCCCGGATTGAAGACTCATTTCCGTATTTGAAGAGATATTATAGTACTTCTTCATGATTCAATTTGTGGGTATAGCTGCTTGAGCTTGATTCTTGCGTTCTTTGTTGTGAATCGCCAGTCGACGCCCTTTTGACTCTGGTTGCGCTCTCTATACCACTCACGCGCCTCTTTCCTTAACGTTTCAATGTGAGGTATCCTTCGATTAAGACATTGTCTTGTGAACACGCTCAACTCGATCTCCGCAATGTTCAGCCAACTCCCGTGCCTTGGTGTATGGTGTATCTCAAGCCGCTCCAAAAGACGCCGCGCTTCTCGTGGCTCGAACGCCTCGTAAAGGGACGCAGGCTTGTGCGTGTTCAGATTGTCCATGACCAGAACCACCTTTTCCGCTTCCGGGTAATCCACATCCAGAAGTTCCTTAATCTCATGCGCCCAGTCAATCATCGTCTTGCGCTCCCGGACGTTCACCTTCCGCCAGTTGCCCAGAGGCTCGTTAAACATGAAATTGTTCGCCGTCCCGTTCCGCTCATATTCGTAATCCACGCGCTCCGCCCAACCGGGGGCCGCTTCTATCTTCCGGCGGGTCTCCTTGATTAGCTGTGTCGGTTGCTCGTCCATGCATACAACCGGATAATCCGGATCATAAGGCCGCTTGTAGACTTCCAGCACGTCCTCCATGTGCGCGACAAAATCCGCATTCTGTTTCGGCGGTATCACCCAGGATTTCCTCAGGTGCGGTTTAAGTTCGTTTTTTTAAGCGTCTGCCGCACGGTCTCGTGTGAAATGCTTTCCACTACCTCCAGTTCCACCATCTTGTCCGCCAGCAGATGCAGCGTCCAGCGCGCTCGGCCCTTGGGCGGCTTGCTGCAACTCAGCGCGATCAAGCGGGCCTCTTTTTCGCCGTCGAGTAGTTTTTCCCGCGGCGGCATTTCGCGCTTCTTTCGATTCAGCGCCGCATCGAGCCCCTGCTCGACGAAGCGTTTCCGGATGCCCTCGACCGTACGCGCATGGCAAGAGAAAGCCTCGGCAATGCGCCAGTCGGTCCAGTTCGGTCCGTCGGCATCGGCCTTCAGCAGGATGTGGGCATGCCGAATCCTGTACGCAACGGTCTTGCCCTTGGCGCTAAGTTGCTCCAGTCCTCTACGCTCTCGGTCCGAGAGCCGCACAATGTACTTCTTGCTCATGGCGATCCTCCATCAGGAATATAAAGTCCTCATGAAGATATCCACCAGATTACGTCACTCCTATATTTAATCATGAAGGAGTACTAGGGCCATTCATACCCGTCGCTATGCCAAGCAAGTTCCTGGCCACCACATCCAGGTTGATGTGACATTCCTTACTCTCAAGAACCCCGAGGACAGGAAGGTCCGTCGTTTCCAATACACTGCCATAGATGATGCCACCAGGATCCGGGCTCTGAAGATCTACAGACGTCATACTCAGAACAACGCCATTGATTTCATAGATTACGTGATCGATAAGTTTCCGTTTCGCATCCATACCATTCGCACAGATCGGGGCCATGAGTTCCAGGCTCTGTTCCATTGGCATGTCGAAGACAAAGGCATCCGCCACGTGCATATCATCAAGCCGCGCTCGCCGCAGCTCAACGGCAAGGTCGAGAGATCCCACCGTTCCGACAAAGAGGAGTTCTATCAGCTATTGACCTACACATATGATGTAGATTTGAACAAGAAACTGGAGGAATGGGGACGATTCTACAATTGTGGTCGTCCTCACGGAGCGTTCAATGGAAAAACTCCTTACGAAGCGCTCAGAAGTATGTTATAATAACCGGATATCTGTCTCATAGGGTACGTAATATCACACACACGACCATCAAAATCGGTGTTGACTAATGAGAGGATTTATTGCTTCTTGCGAATCAACAAAGCTTCGGGA
>JAHJOQ010000165.1 GCA_018820315.1 Candidatus Zixiibacteriota bacterium
ACCGGAACTCGGCCAAACAAAGGACAGCCACATCGAAATCAACCCTTGACAATCATCATAGCAGGAAGGGGTTCCTGACAGCGCGGGCAAGTGGACACAGGAGCTGTGCTCCTGTGAGTGCCGCATGAAAGAGCGCTGGGATTGCCGCGCTCCGGGATGCCATTCTACCATATAGATAGCAAACGGCCTGCGGACACCATTTGTTGACGATGTCGGCAGGCCGTCGATACCATGCGATATGCAATTCTAGAATTCTGCTCCAAGCGAGAAGTAATACTTCGGTTTCGAAGTCTCATTGAAATCTGTTTTCCAGGCCTGGTCGAATTTGATGACTACAAAACCGAGGTTCACACGCGTTCCGTAACCGAATCCGGTCTTGATTCCGGTGAGACGGCTGTCGCCATTGGTCGTTCCTCCTTTGAAGAGAACATTCTCATTCCAGGCCGATCCGACATCAAGGAATATGGCGCCACGCATGCGGGTCAGGACTATCGGAAGCGGGAATCTCACGACGAAGTAATCAACAAACGGGAATCTGAACTCGAAGTTAGCCAGGCCATATTTTGACCCCTGGACCTCATAGTAGTTGTATCCTCGCAGCGGTACGACCACTTTCGAGAAATAGAGATTCTCGACACCGTATATGTCGCTGGTTGGCTGCGCGCTTCCAACCCAGTTTGACGTTCCTCCGAGGAAATACAGCTTGGGATCAGAGCCGTCGGAGACCCCACCTGCAGCCCTGACTGCGAATCCGAAGTTCTTGCCAAAATGGTAATATTTGCGGAAGTCGAATTCCACTGCCCAGTAGTCAACCGATTTTGTGTATAGAGGCACTGTCTTCTCGACAGTGACTTTGTACCTCTTGCCGTTGACCGGACCGGTGATTCCCCACAGAATATTGTCAGTAACCCAGGACATGGCTGATGTTGTGATCCTGTTGTTGGAATTATCATACGGAGGATCGTAGTACTTGCGGTCGATATAGAGATGCGAAATGTCGAACTGCAGCCTCGAAAAGGTCGAGAACGGGTATTGCACCGATCCTGCTGCGCCGTAGAATCGGTCAGAGAAAAGCCTGTCTTTCGGATCGATATAGTAATTCTTCGAATGAAACACGCCGGCAAGCCAATCCATCCTGCGCGTGTTGTTCAGGTAGAATACCTGGAAATTAGTCTGATCGATTGCGTTGACCAAGTCGGTTGCCAGGTAGAATTGATGATTACCCAAATAATCAGATATCAGCAGCTGGGACTGTCCTCGAAGGCCGAAGAATGTGTCGTAAGAGAAGCCGCCTGTAACGAGGTCCGGCGTAAACTTGGCCTTGTATTTCTTGATGTTGTACTCGCCATCCTCGTTTGTGGCGTAGAGAGAGTCAACTTCACCCGGCGGAGCCAGTGTGGAACTATCGCGGTGCTCAGGCTTCGGACGCGGTGGATTCTGAAATGTGTCGGGAGTGAAGACATAGTCCGCAAAATCCTGATCCGACTCGGTCGCCGCTTCCTGATCCTCATCTTCTGTCGACGTAGAATCGGACTCTTCATCGACTCGCACAAGATTCTTGTCCATTTCACCTGCAGCATACGCGGTCAGCACCAGATCTTCGGGGCTCTCACCGACCGGCTTGATTTCCTTGAGAAGGAATACGTCGAATCCGCCTTTATTGAACGATGAGAAAGCTATTCGATCGCCTTTTGGTGACCATGACGGGGATGCAGTGTTGGTGAGGATATCCGTTATCGGGAATGAGTGCAAGCTGTCGAGATCGAGGACATAGAGATTGTCGATGCCGTTGTAATTGCCCACATAGCAAATCTCTCTTCCGTCCGGCGACCAGGTCGGATATCGTTTTCTTGTCGGACCATCTGTGAAAGCTGATATCGCCCCGGTATCGAGATTGTACGAATAGAGGTTATAGCTGCCGAACTCGAGGTCGGTTATCTTGTCCGGGTTTTTGGCATTGGCTGATGGTCGGTCGGATGCGAAAGCTATCATGCGCCCATCGGGTGAAAGCACAGGCTCCTGATCCTCATAGAGATCGTTGGTGAGTCTATCGAGTTGCTCGGTGGCGACATTGAGCTTGTAAAGATCACTCTGACCATCCTTGACCCCGGTGAATACAATGATATTGCCATCTTTGCCACCCCAACTCGGAGAAAACATGGCATTGAATCCGAACTGGAATTTCTTGTATATCTTGCCTTTTTTGAGATTGACCAGGCGCAGCGCATCCTCGCCCTTGGATTTGGAAATGAATGAAATATTCTCGCCGTCGGGCGACCAGGACATTCCAGACACATAAGAGTGCAGCGATTCAAGGTCCGCAGACCTTGATCCCTTGACGACTTTCGACAGCACCTCACCATCGACGGTTGATATGATGATAATCTCTGTGTAATCGGATCTATCTGTGAAAATCGCCAGCCTGTCTCCGGAGGGCGCGAAGCTTGGACGTTCGTTGAAATATGACCCATCCTTAGTGTGATCCGTCAGCTGTCTCGCTATATCCTTCGGTTCAGCCCTGCTTGCGATTTCAGGCCAGTACATCTTACGACAGTACTTGTCGAAACGCTCGGATAACTCCTCCTGATTGAGCCCGATGGTATTCTTGAGCGTCTTGTCCATGCTGAGATGCACCTTGCCTCTTGCCCAGATCTCGGCGACTTTCTCAATGCCGTATGTATCAACTAGAAACTTGATAGCGAGCTGACCCTGCTTGTACGCAAGATAGCCTCCCACGTACTGCAGCGGAGGGGCATATCCGTTGATTGTCGCATCTCGCATGATCATGTCGGCCCAGTAGTCCCAGCCGTATCGAGAGGAGTACTCGGCATATCCTTCCGCAAGCCAGAGCGGTGGGCTGAACAGCGCACCTCGCGACAGCACAGAGCCAAGTGCACTCCCGTAGAGCATGTCAAATGTGACACCGTGCGTCAACTCATGGTGGAGCACGTGTCGGAAATCCTCATAGGATCCATTGTACGGCATCACCATCCGGTTCTTGAAGACTTCGGTGAATCCGCCGGTGCCTTCTCCAAGCAACTGATTTGTGATATTTGTCTGCTGAAATTCGTTCGGCGAGTTGTAGATAAACGTGGGAATTCTCTTTTTGAGCCTGTAATTCAACTGCTCAGAGATCACGACGTACGAGGACTCGAGAACTTCTGCAGCAAACTTCGCGAGATGATACGAATCCTGGTAGAAGTAGATATCGAAATGCGATGTTTGCAGAAACTGCCAGTCGAAACTCTTCCACTGTACTTTGTTTTTCCCGAAGTACTCTTCCTGTGCGTTCGCGGTCGTCGACAGTATAAGCGCCACCAGCACTGCCGAGCATATTGACCAAATTCCGGTTCTCCTAAGCATTACAGGCCTCTCTGACTTGGGTTGCTATTCCGGTACCCTCTTGATATCGGCACCTAAGCTTGATAGTTTCTCTTCTATCTTATTGTAGCCCCTGTCCGTGTGATAAATCCGTCGAATCTGAGTCTCATCATTGGCAGCAAGCGATGCGACAACGAGTCCAGCGCCTGCGCGGATATCCGACGCCATCACGGTAGTCCCCTGCAGTCTCTCCACGCCCTCGATCGTGGCCTCGTCTGTCGAGAGACGGATGTTTGCCCCCATTCGTATCAGCTCCATAACACTGGCGAACCGGTCTTCGAATACAGTTTCTCTGATTCGACTGACGCCATCCGCGACTGATGCAACCGACGTGAAGCAGGGCTGCAGATCGGTCGGGAATCCGGGATACGGGAATGTCGTAATATCGAATGCCTTGGGACGTTTGGTATATTTGATTCTGAGGCGGTTACCTGATATCTTGATCTCGGCACCAGTCTCTTCCAGTTTTTGGGTGACCATTTCAAGATCGGATGCGCGACAGTTGTCGAGTTGTATGTCGCCTCCGGCCGTGGCACACGCGCACATGTACGTGCCCGCAACAAGCCTGTCGGGCATCACGCTATACTCGACTGCTCTAAGTTCTTTGACGCCTTTGATTACGACAGTCGGGCTTCCAGCGCCGGAGATTGCTGCTCCCATACTGTTGAGGAGATTTGCGACATCGACGACTTCAGGATCGAGAGCGGCATTTACAATCGTGGTGGTTCCCGCTGCAGTGACAGCGCCCATCATGATGTTTTCTGTTCCAGTGTGAGAGGGTCTGTCGAAGCAGAATGTTCCTCCCGAAAGCCTATCGCATTCCGCCATCACATATCCCGATTCCTCGGTAATCTTCGCTCCGAGTTTCTGGAAGCCTCTGAGGTGCAGGTTGACGGGTCTTTGACCGAGTGAACAACCACCCGGAAGCGACACTTTCGCCTTGCCAATTCTTGCCAGAAGCGGTCCCAGTACCAAAAAGGATGCGCGCATCTGGCGCACTAACTCGTAGGGTGCCTCATGGCTCGTCAGGTTCTCGGCGTTGATAGTTATGGCATGTTCGGATTTGTCCCAATCGACCTTTGCGCCGAGCTCTCTCAGAAGTTTGACGGTAGTGTCGATGTCTCTCAACTCAGGAACGTCCCGAATCACAGTTTCACCTTTCTCCGGCAAAATTGAGGCGCAAAGAATCGGCAGCGCCGCGTTCTTCGACCCATCGATCCGAACGCTTCCTTTGAGCTTCTTCCCGCCCCTGACGATCAGCTTGTCCATAGAGGCCTCGTTCCTTTCAACTTGTCATGAGCGAATATAGTTCCATCTGGTCAATTATTGCGAGATGGACTGCCTCATTATAGAGACACAATTGTACCATAATCCTTGCAATCTAAACCAGTTAAACGCTTTCTGCAAATCGGAATTGGGCAGCCCTGAATTGGGCAGCCTTTCGTCAGTTCTACACCTGAAGCGCGATTATAGTCCCTGAAAATGTCGGGAATATTCCCGATCCGGAGCCTTCGATGCTTTCCTGCGATAACCTACATTTCAGTTGACATTTGGCGATTATACAGTATATTGGCAAACTAATTTGCGTTCATATTGGAACTTAGGAGGATTTTGCCTAAATGCGAAGAAACGAATCTATACGGATTGTCGCAATACTGGTAGTGCTGATCGTAGCGGCCATCTTCTTCTATCCAACTGCGAGATTGTGGTTGATGTCGAGCGAAGAGAAAGCGACTATGGCAGATCGAGATCCGCTCGGTCTAAGAGATCTGGAATCATCCGCGATTAAGCTCGGACTCGATCTACGCGGCGGAATGCACATTGTTCTCAGGGTAGATGTTAGTGAGATGACTCCTGCCGAAGCCAAGAACGCACGTGACCGCGCTCTTGAGATCATCAGAAACCGTGTCGATAAGTTCGGAATCTCTGAGCCGCAGATAATACCTCAGGGCGATGATTATATAGTTGTCGATCTTCCAGGACTGCAGGATGTCGAAAGGGCGCAGGAGTTGATAGGAAAAACCGCCCAGCTAGAATTCAGATTCCTGGAGACACCGGAAAAGACCCGGCAGCTTGTAAGCAAGATCGACGGTATTCTCGGGAAAGATCCTCTTGCTGCCATGGAGTCTGCGGCAGAGGGAGATACGACTGCTGTAGCCA
>JAHJOQ010000166.1 GCA_018820315.1 Candidatus Zixiibacteriota bacterium
GAATGAGCCTCAATATCACACAAGAGGAGTATCGAAACAAGCAGGAAAGCTATAATATCATCAGAAACAAGGTCGAGGCCGGCATTTCGGCGAAAGAAGAACTCTTTCAGGCAGAAATCAACCAGGCCAGTAGCAAAGCTCAACTGGAGAATAGCCAGGTAAGCTACGAAGACGCGCTGGACAACCTCAAGATTCTGCTTGGACTATCGCTGCACGACGAAATTGATGTGCTGGCTGATGTTGGCAAATTCGTTGTAGAAGTTGATCTCGACAAGGCGGTTGAGAGCGGGCTGCAGTATAGAATGGAGCTTCGCCAAAGGGAAATTGCTATCGAAAACGCGCGGCTCAGTCTCATCACAGTAGGTGCGGTCGACGAATTCAAAGGATCGGTGAGTCTAAACTACGGTCTTCTTGGCACTGAAGAAAACCTGAGTGACATTTACAAATCTCCCTTAAAGAGCCAGAGCATCTCCGTTGAGCTCAACATTCCTATCTGGGACTGGGGAAGAAAGAACTCCAGCCTCAGGGCGAGCGAGCTTCAACTCGACAACCAGGTGATTTCGCGTGACGAGGAGCAGAAGCAGGTCGAGCTCGGAATTCGTCAATCGTATCGCTCGCTACAGAATCAACTGACGCAGATTGAAATAGCCGAGAAGAGCATCGAGAACGCACGACTTACATACGAAATCAATCTTGAACGATACAAGAACGGCGATATATCATCCAAGGATATAGGCGAATTCCAGAATCAGCTCTCCAGGGAGCAATACAATCACATTGCGGCGTTGATAAACTACCGTATCGCTCTGTTGAACCTCAAAATCGAATCATTGTGGGATTTTGAAAACGACAGGCCAGTACTGGATATAGGTTAGGAGATCATCATGAAACAGCGGTTCCTTGCAGTCACTATACTAATGATAGCGGTTTTGGCAATCGGATGTGAAGACGACGGTCCCGACATCGACATTGAGTCAGCAGTCCCGGTCGATGTCGAAGATATCACCCTAAAACCTATCAGAGAATACGTCTTTGCAACCGGCACAGTTCTGGCGACCGAGGATGCTGAATTGAAAGCGGAGCAGGGTGGATTTTATCGCCTTAACACCAATCCGCGCACCGGGAAGCCGTTTGCGATGGGTGACGCCGTGAAGAAAGGTGATGTGATCGTCTATCTTGAGAACCAGGAATTTGTCAATTCGGTGCAGTTCGACTCCAGGAAAATCAATTTCGACATATCACAACGTGAATTTGAGAAACAGAAAACACTCTATGACAAGGGTGGAGTTACGCTGCGCGAACTTACGACGGCGGAGCAGGCTTTCATCAATTCGAAATATGCTTACGACAACGCCCTCCTCCAGCTCAACAAATTGAAATTCGCCGCGCCGTTTGATGGTATCCTGGTTGATCTCTCCTACTATTCGCTCGGTCAGAAAGTCGAAGTGGCTGCTGACATCGGGCGTGTGATGAATTACTCAAACCTCTATTCCGAGGTGAGCCTTCCCGGAAAGGAAATGAGCCGGATAAGGGTCGATCAGAATGTGCAGGTGACAAATTACGCCTACCCCGACGATACGCTTTCCGGCGTTGTCAGCCAGATTTCTCCCGCTCTTGATCCAGACAGCAGAACATTCAAAGTCAGAGTCTCGATAAGCAACGCCGATCTGTTGCTCCGTCCCGGCATGTTCGTGAGAATCGATGTTGTCGTGGCCGAGAAGGATTCGACGGTGGTAATCCCCAAGGATATCATACTCGACAGGCGTGGCGCCAGGACTGTGTTCGTGGTGGAGAAGGGCATCGCCATCGAGAGGCAGATCGAGACAGGATTAGCCAATCGTACTGAGATCGAAGTCATCAGTGGTCTGAAGGAAGACGAAAGGCTTGTGGTACGCGGCTACGAAACACTGCAGAATCGCTCAAGAATCAAAGTAGTCAAGTAACATCAACGATGATCGATCAGACTTATGCATAAACTCACCAGATTTTCAGTCAACTATCCGACCACCGTCATGATGATGGTGCTCGCGATACTCCTGCTCGGAATTATATCCTTCGGTAGACTCGGTGTCGATCTGCTGCCTGATCTCAACAATCCCCGTCTCTTTGTAGAGATCGTATCTGCCGACCGTCCCCCCGGTGAAATGGAGCGGCTATACGTCACGAATGTTGAGGCAATTGTTTCGCGACAGAGCAAGGTGAACAGAGTCTCGTCGGTGTCCCGCGTCGGAAAAGCGCTCGTTACGGTCGAATATAGCTGGGATGCTGACATGGACATAGCCTTTCTCGATATGCAGAAGAGTCTCGCTGCGTTTGGGCAAAATGACGCAGGCACCGAGATTACTGTCAGCCAGCACGATCCTAATGCGGCACCGGTGATACTCGTGTCTATGTATCACCCCGACATCGACGATCTCGATCAACTCCGCAGAACCGCCGAGAATATCGTACGGAACGAACTGGTCAGGCTCGAAGGGATTGCAGCAGTAGAAATCGTCGGCGCTCGCCAGCGCGAAGTCGAGATTCTCACCGATCCATATACACTTGAAGCGTACGGCCTCACTCTCGATCAGGTCGCATCGAGAATAAGCAGCTTCAATCGAAACCTCTCCGGCGGCTCTATCGTGGAAATGGGTAGGCGATATGTCATCAAAGGTGTCGGGGAATATCAGGACCTGCACGACATTGAGAATCTAATAGTCCGGTACAAGATTGACACCAGTGATCCTGGAGGTGGCAGTTCGCAAAATAGAGTCCCCGTGTATTTGCGCGAGATCGCAACAGTCAGAATTGTGCAGAGTGACCCGGAGAACATCGTGCGGGTCAATGGCAGGCAGTGCCTCGGCCTCGAGATATTCAAAGAGCGGAAGTTCAATACGATCGATGCAGTCGCCAAAGTGCGCGAGGAGTTGCAGGTTCTGAGGCAGTCTCTCCCCGGCTACCAATTGAGCGTGATTCAGGATCAGGGCAAGTTCATCAGAGCATCAGTCAACGAAGTCGAGCAGACCGGCCTCATCGGCATCATCCTCGCTGTAATAGTGCTCTATGTTTTCCTGCGCAGGATTGGAGTGACAGCAGTTATCAGCATGGCGATTCCAATCTCCGTAGTCGCAACATTCAATCTGATGTTCTTCAACGATCTTTCGCTCAACGTCATGACACTTGGTGGACTTGCGCTCGGCGCAGGTATGCTGGTCGATAACGCAATAGTCGTTATGGAGAACATATTCCGCCATCTCGAGGAGGGCAAGCCGCTTCGAGAGGCAGCGATACTCGGCGCCGGTCAGGTCGGCGGCGCAATCACGAGCTCCACCCTGACGACGGTCATAGTCTTCCTGCCCATTGTCTATCTGCATGGTGCGGCGGGTGAACTCTTCCGCGAACAGGCATGGACGGTTGCATTCTCGCTGATATCATCTCTGTTCGTGGCAATACTCGTCATTCCGATGCTTGCGTCGAGATTCCTGAAATCGAGTAAGAATAGCAAATCGACTGAGGCCATGCACTTCCCCGGCTACGGTAGCTTCGTGGAAAAAGTCATTGATAAGAGAAAAAGAGTTGTTCTAGGCGGATTGGTACTTGTGGCATTGACAGCACTGCTTGTTCCACTGGTCGGCAGCGAGTTCATCCCCAGATCGGATCAGGGGGAATTCAGGATTGACATAACACTCCCGGAAGGTACGAGTCTTGATCGAACGGACGGTACGACGACCGGCATCGAAGGAATAATAACCGAGAGCTTGGCTGGCGAAATCGAGGCCATGTACACCCGTGTCGGGCCATCGTCGAGCACGACAGAAGATGACCAGGCATCACTCGAGGATGAGAATAACGCCTCGGTCCACGTATTTCTCAATCCTGAGCGAGACAGATCTACTGCAGACATTATCGCCATGCTGCACAATAGGCTGAAAGATTTTCCAGATGTGGAAATGGAGTTCGTTCAACAGCAGACTGCCCTTCAAATGACACTCGGCACGGATGCCGCCCCTCTTTCTGTCGAGATCAGAGGCGAAGACCTCGATATCCTTGCAGAGCTCGCAGACAGTGCAAAAGAAAGGCTGGAGACTATCTCAGACCTGATGAATATCGAAACGAGTTTCGAACGTGGCAGACCGGAGGTCAACATCAAGATCGACAGGACGGTCGCCGCACAGTTCTCGCTTTCGGTCGATCAGATCGCTACACAAATCCGTGATCTTCTCTCCGGGCGCGAAGCGGGACAGATGGAATTCCAGGGCGAATACGACAACATACTGATCCGCAGGCCGGATGTCTCGCTCTCGGAGCTTTCGAACGTGCTTATTGAATCGTCCGCAGGGCGGAGAATCGGTCTCAACGAGGTTGCGAGGATCGAATACTCCTCCGCCCCACGCGAGATTATCAGAAACAATCAGGCAAGGATAGCGCGCATTACAGCGCAGATCAGAGGCGACAAGTCATTTGACAGGATCGTTGGCCAGGTTGAGGACAAACTGAAAGGAATAGCACTTCCCGCCAAATATTCAAGCAATATTACCGGTGAGGAAGAGATGCGCAGAGAAGCTTTCGGCAATCTTGGCTTCGCGCTGTTGCTGGCCATTGTTCTGGTTTACATGGTTATGGCTGCACAATTCGAATCGCTGATTCATCCGTTTGTGATAATTCTCACGCTGCCGCTTGCTGCTGTCGGGGCTGTGCTGGCGTTGTTCGTATTCGGCATTCCGTTCAATATCATGTCATACATCGGTATCATCATGCTCGCAGGCATAGCGGTAAACGATTCGATTATCCTCGTGGATTGCATCAACCAACAGCGCAGAGCAGGCATGACGCTCCGCGATGCAGTCATAGCAGCAGGACAGATGCGTATCCGCCCGATACTTATTACAAGCGTCACGACCATCCTGGCGCTTCTCCCACTTACTATTGGCATAGGCGAAGGTGCATCCCTGCGCGCGCCAATGGCCGTCGCAGTGATCGGGGGGTTGATCACGTCAACGGCATTGACCCTCGTGGTGATTCCGGCAGTGTACTACATTCTGGCCGGACGCAGCTTGCAAACCGAAATGTCATCTGTGGCGCGCAAAACAAATGATTAGATTCGTCATTAAACGTCCAATTCTGGTCGGCATGCTGTTTGTCGGTCTCTGCCTTCTCGGACTGGTCTCATATTTCAACCTGCCCGTAGAACTGATTCCTTTCACTGAACTCCCGATGCTAGTTGTTCAGGTACAGGCGGTGCGTGATGCCGATCCGGAGTACATAGAGAAAGAGGCGGTTGTCGCTCTCGAGGGAGCGATCGGCTCGCTCGAAGATATCGACCGGATCGAATCGTTCATCGATCGGAGACAAGCGATGATTCTCGTCTACTACGATGAAGACGCCAATATCAAATACTCCTATTTGCGCTTGCAGGAGAGAATCGATGCTGCCAGCTCCGGTCTTGGGAATGAGTTCCTTGTATTCGTACTGAAAGTGGACACAGAGCAACTCTCAAACCTCTTCATGTCGCTTCAGGTGCGCGGTACCGGGAGCCTCGACCGAATCAGGCACATTGTTGATGAAGATGTTGTTTCCGAGCTTGAAAACATAGATGGTGTGGCTAATGTCGAGGCGTACGGGGGAACCGAGAGATCGATTGAAATACTCCTAGATGCCGACGCGTTGCGAGCGGCCGGAGTCAGTCCGCAGTTGGTCGAATCGAAAATATCCGCCGGACGAGGCAGCAGGCAGTTTCTCGGAAACGTTCACGACGGGGGCAAACAGTACTTCGTGAATCTACTCGCCGATTACACCGACCTGTCGGAACTCGAAAATACGATTATCAAGGAACAGGGCCCTGTCCTGCTGAAACATATCGCAGAAATCCGCGATGGTGGCAAGGAGAGGACATCGATCTCACGCATCAACGGCATGGAGGCCGTCACAATTTCACTCATCCGCGACGCTCAGGCCAACCTCATCAGCCTATCGCACGAAACTCGTGATTTGGTCGAAGAACTCAACGAGCGGCTCGCACCTGACAGTGTGGAGATTGTGGTACAGAGCGATGCAGCAGAAATTATCGAAGAGAATATCGACCTAATCAAAGAACTGGCGCTGATAGGCGGCCTTCTGGCAGTGCTGATACTCTGGATTTTCCTGAGAAACCTGCGGCTCGTACTCGTGATAGCGTCCGCAATTCCGATATCAATCCTGGTATCGCTGAATTTCTTCTACGCGTTCAACATTTCCATAAATACACTGACACTTGTCGGTATTGGATTGGCTATCGGCATGCTCCTCGACAACAGCATCGTCGTGCTCGAGAGCATATACAGGAAGAAATCTCATGGAATGCCGACTGAGGATGCCGTCGTAACGGGTACCGGAGAGGTTTTGCGCGCAATCACCGCAGCCACACTGACGACGATTTGCGTATTCTTGCCATTTGTATACTCGGGGAATTTTCTGATCAGGACTATCGGCAAACACGTTGGAGTCTCGATAATCGCCACACTAATAGTATCTCTAATCGTCGCATTCCTGCTCATCCCTGCATTCACATATAGAGCATTTGGAAACAAGTTCGCCAAGACTTCGAAATCCTTCTTCAATGTTGTCTCTCAGCGCAATCGTCTGCTTCAACTCTATACGCTCCTTCTCAAGTCGACTCTGCGTTTCCCCGCCCGCACGGTCATTACGGGAACGGTCGTCTTTTTCCTGAGCGTGGTTATTTGCCTCGCTCTGTCGGTCGGTGTACCGGAGGAAGTCGAATTAAATGAGTTTAATTTCTATGCGCAATTGCCCAGCGGCTCAACTCTTGACGCCGCTGATGTGCTGGTCGCAGACATGGAATCGCGTCTCGATGAGATAGCCGAAGTCGGTGACAGGCAGGCGAACATCTACGAAGACAACGCAGTATTCACATTCACGCTCATAGATGACTACAAGAATATCGCAGGTCGCGATATCGCGAATATCAAGGACGATGTGATGGAGAAGGTCGAAGGTCCTTTTCCCCGTGTAGAATTCTCATTCGAGCAACCGGCATCGAACACACGTTATCGCGGAGGTGGCGGTGGGGGTGGATCACGGGGCGGTGAAGCCGGATTGATGAGAATGCTCGGGATCGGATCGCAGAGAGAGAAAGTCGTCGTACGAGGTCAGAACTTCCCGCTGATGAGGCAGGTGGCAGAGGAAGTCAAAGTCAATCTGGAGGAGCTCGATTATGTCGATCGGGCGTGGATCAACCTGTCAGAAGGTCGTCCCGAGATCCAGTTGCTGTTTGATCGACAGGCGCTCAGTCACTTCGGAGTGACATTAGCGGACGTCATGGCTGAGATGTCGAGTTTCCAGGAAGAGTATTCATCGAGCGTCAGCTATAAAGATGACAATGAAGAAGTTGACATTGTTCTTCACAACTCCAGCCTTGAGGACAAGACGGCTGATGATATCAGGGCGTTGGAGATATCACCGGTTCAGGGTGGAACAGTCCCGCTCATGCAGCTCGCCGACCTGATCTACTCCAGCGGAGTCTTCAGCATCAATAGAGTCAATCAGGAAAAGGAGATCGAGGTCAGCTATCGATTCAGTGATCCGGTCAACAACTCCAAGCCGTTGCTCGAAAGTTCGAGACTGGAGATAGAGCAACTCGCGGCGTCAGTCGAAATCCCCGCAGGCATCGCTATCGAGGTCGTTCACGACGAGACAGACTACTCGGAGTTCTATTTCTTGATCGCGGCTGCGTTCATTCTTATATTCATGGTTCTCGCATCAGCATTCGAATCGCTCGCAACCCCGATTGTGATGATGGTGACCATCCCCCTTGCAACAATAGGTGCGTTTTGGGGATTGATTGCCACAGGTCAGTCGGTTCTGAACGCTAATGTGATGATCGGATTCCTGATTCTGCTCGGTGTCGTCGTCAACAATGGCATTATTCTCATCGACTACTCCCGGACGCTGCAGAATCGCGGATACAGGCTCCAGAGAGCGCTGCTGGTTGCAGGACAAGCACGCGTGCGACCGATTCTTATAACAGCGCTCACGACAATCGTCGCCATGTTCCCTCTCGCAATGGGTAAGGCGGAGTATGTTGCTCAGATCGGTGCACCATTCGCAATCACCGTGATCGGCGGGCTGACAGCCGGAACGCTATTCACTCTCGTATTCATTCCGACGGTCTACTCGGGCATGGTGGGTGTTCTTGCATGGTGGAGCAGGCTGCGTCTCGGCATCAAATTGATTCAGTTAGCTCTGTTCGCTGTTGGTTGCTGGTTCATTTACTACAATATCGATTCGCTCACGTGGAAACTTGCATCACTATGCGCACTTACCGCGGTGATTCCCGGCACCACGTATTTCACGATGACTTCACTGAGGCGGGCGTCCGCACAGATAATTCCGCTCGGAGAACCGATCCGGATAACCGTGCGCAATGTCGTGAAAGTCTATGGAGACTATTCCAGATTCATAAAAGAGTACAGCAAAGGGGATCGGCAAAGCGACAGATTCGAGAGAGAAGGTATCAACCGCACTTCATCTGTGCGGCGAAACCTTGGATGGCAGATTCCAATTTACATATTCTCTCTCTATTTCGTCTATAGCTACTTAGAAAGCGATTTCTGGCTCTTTGTGCTGGTGCACCCGATCTACATGGCGACCGTTTCTCTTGCGCGGCGGATGCTGACTCCCGTTCAGGCTGGCGACGAGCACCTTCTTCCCAAGCGCAGGATTCGCAAAATCGTATTCAAGCTGTTGTTCTGGGGATTGCCACTTGCCAATCTGGCTCTCTTCCAGACCAGATGGGAGAATCCGGTGCTGGAAGCGATAATCGGCGCTGTGTGGTATGTTTCGCTTGCGATCTACTCGACATCGCGAAAATTGTACCGAGAGAACATCAACATCAACCGCATTAGCGGCAGGTTAGGACGGACTCGCAAGCTGTTCTATCGATTCGTGAAAGTAATCCCGGTTATCGGCAAGAAGAAGCAGCCTTTCCGCGCGCTGAATCAGGTTTCGATGGAGATTGGAAGCGGCATGTTCGGGCTTGTCGGTCCCAATGGAGCCGGCAAAACAACTCTGATGAGAATCATCTGTGGAGTGCTCGATCAGTCGAGGGGGTCCATCTGGATCAACGGTATCGATCTCAACGAAAAGCGAGAAGAACTTCAGGGGTTGATTGGCTACTTGCCGCAGGAGTTCGGAACCTACGAGAACATGACAGCCTACCAATTCCTCGACCAGCAGGCGATGCTGCGCGGCATACTCGATTCACACAAACGCAGAGAGGCGGTTGGACGGTCGATACGCTCGGTCCATCTTGAAGAGAATCGCGATGTGAAGATAAAGTCATTCTCTGGCGGCATGAAACAGCGCGTCGGCATCGCACAGACGTTGCTGCATCTGCCGAGAATTCTTGTCGTCGACGAGCCTACGGCCGGTCTCGATCCGCGCGAACGCATTAGATTCCGGAATCTCCTTTCCGATCTTGCGCGCGATCGTGTCGTCATATTCTCTACTCACGTCATCGAAGACATATCGAGCTCATGCAATCGAGTCGCGGTGCTGGGTGATGGTGTCGTGAAATTCCTCGGCACACCTCAGGAGATGGTTGAACGGACCCGTGGCAAGGTCTGGCAGACGCACATGTCGGATGAAGAATTCGACAGTGCGCGCAGCACTCTGAGGATCGTTCATCACATGCGTGATAACGGCAAAATCCGTGTCAGAGTGCTTGCCTCCGAGCAGCCGGTACCGGATGCCATTCAGGTGACTCCTACGCTCGAGGATTCGTACCTTTGGTTGATCGGAAAGAAACAATGAACCAGGATATCAAGAATAACGTGACTCAGCCGACAGACAGTGCGCATACAAGTCTCATGGTATTTCTGTCAGCCGTCTTTCTGACAATACGGTACAGCGCCAAGCAGGTGTTCGCGAACAAGTTCATCTACTTTATCTCTGCGGCAATTGCGTTGTTCTTGCTGATTGCTGTCATATATTCGCTCGAAGAGGAGACACCGCCGGCGGCGGATGCGATATTCTACTTCCTGCTCGCACCCGGAACGCTGTTGATCTTTTATCCGTCGGTTTACTCACTGCAGAGCGACGTCGATTCCAGAATGCTTGAAACGCTGTTTGGAATACCGAACTACCGTTACAAAGTCTGGCTGGCCAGAAGTGTCGTGCAGTATATCGTGATCGCACTGCTACTCACCGGGCTGGCTCTCTTCTCGAGATATGCACTCGCTGATTTTTCTGTCGTCTCGATGGTTCCGCACGTCATGTTCCCAATTCTCTTTCTAGGAAGTCTCGCATTCATGGTGTCGACCATGACCCGATCCGGCAACGGTGCAGCGGTTGTGATGGTTGTGATAGGGCTGTTCTTCTGGATTATGCAGGAGCCACTCGAGGGGAGCAAGTGGAATTTGTTCCTCAATCCTTTCGCACAGGTCGATCCGTACGAAATATTTGCATGGGCCGAAACAACATTGTACAACAGAATCTATCTGGTGATCGGCTCGATTGTGACTACGATGTACGGTTTGCTGCGACTCCAGAATAGAGAGAAGTTCATGTAAGCCGCCAGTCATTCCTTAATCGCATTCCGCACATGGTTCCTCCCCAGGTGCAACAATATAGTCGACCCGATAAGTCACATCATCGAGATCAACAAACCCGATCAATCAACACAGATGACAGGGCTAACAATCCGGGATGCCGTCGCCGTTCGGATCACACGGGAAATTGCCTCCCGTGAATATGAATGCGATCAGATAGACAACGTCGTCGATGTCAATCGCGCCCGAACAATCGACTTCCCCAGATGCAATTGGCACAGGCGGCGGACCTCCTGCAAAAATGTACGTTATCAGATAGACGACATCATCAATATCAACGCCTCCGCTGGCGTCGGCGTCACCACAGATATAGCTGCCGACACTCGGATTGACAATCCTATCGACAAAAATGTCCGAATTACCGGTTTGCATCAGGTCAGTGAAAACCGTGTACGCGAACGTATCGATGACGGATATTCCGATGTACTCGCCGACCCATTTCGTTACCGGTGGGACTTCCATATCCTGTATCGGGACTGATGCCGCAAAACTTGCAGCCGCATCAAAACTGACAGCCATGCGAGCTTGCGATGCGGGTGCCGGAGGCATCATCGGGCTTGACTGAAACTGGTAATATGCGATATCCACCAGGCCATTTGACTTAACGACCACCCACGGGAGGACGTCAGGATGTGATTCCGGATTGTCGCTCACGGTGACCGGTGATTGCCAAACTGTCCCGCCGTTTGTCGAACGAGCGCAAAACACATCTGCCTCGTCCGGACCACTTAGCCATGTCGCACCGTAGTCCGTCGAGTAGTTCGTGAAGATGTCCTGCTGTCCCATGCCCATGTATACACAGCGAGGGTCAGGCCAAACAACATTTACCCACCCGTTCCCCGCCGCCATGACCGGCATATTCAATTGCAGGCCAAACGGACTGGTACCGTTGTTCATCCTCGTTTCCCCAACCCACGTTGCACCGTTGTCAATTGATCTGTTGAAGAATATGGCTCCCATACCCGACCCCATCCGCTGGTCTAACCACGATGCGTAGACATTAGTGCCTTCAGACTTCACAACCACTCCCCCTGTCCACATGCCAATTGCACCTGGATCGAGCGGCCCAATGTCGGAATGCCAGGTGGCACCGAAGTCGGACGAGTAGTCAAAGAATACGTCCCCTATCCATCCTCCCGCCAGCCTGTCATCGTGCCAACCGATGTACACGTAGCTTCCCGTTATATCAAGCGAGGGCATCGTGCAATTGGCACTAATGTCGTTCAGTTGAACGCTCCCTGCCCAGCTTACCCCGCTGTTCACAGAGCGATTGAAATACACTTGCTCGGAGCCTGTGCGGTCATCGGTCCAGCAGGCATAGACATTATTCCCCGTGCACATCAAACCGCCCCGCGTCCCGAAGCTTGTAGATGTCGCAGTACCCGGGTTGAGCATGTATGATGTCGCCTGCCATGTGGCTCCGAGATTAGTAGAGTAGTTGAAATAGGGCTGCCAGTTACCCGCTCTCTGGTCAATCCACATGCAATAAACGTAAGATCCCGTACAAGCAATGCGTGGCGAAACAGAGTGAAAGGCGCCAGGAGTATCGCCATTGTCGATCCTTGTGACCCCCGCCCAGCTCACTCCGCCGTTGGTAGACCGATTGAAATATATGTCGTTCATTCCCGATCTCGTGTCGGTCCATGCTGTATAAACGTAGTTTCCTGTGCTCGATACGACCGGAGTGCTCGATGCTGCTGTGGGGCTCCCATCTATGTGCTGCTCTGTCTGCCATGCAACACCGTAGTCAGTGGAGCGATTGAAGTATACGTCGGCATTTCCACCCGTCGATCTGTAGTCCTCCCAGACAACATACACATTGCTTCCCAAGCTGCTGATCTTGGCCAAGAATGAATTGTTCGCACCGGGTGTATCCGTATTATCGAGGGGACCAGTGGACCATAGACCCCAGGTCTTGCCGTTGTCCGTCGATCGGTTGAAGTAGATGTCGCTCCCACCAAAGCCATTTCGATAGTCCTGCCACGCGACGTAGACGTAATTTCCCTCTCGCCTAATGTCCGGAAAATCGCTCGGAGATTGCCCCGGATCATCGCCGGTATCGATTCTGACATCCATGTATCCATCCGGATCGGAAATGTAGGTGATGTATAACTTAGATGGATCATACGGATCACCGGCTGCGGATGGGAAGCACTTCGCCTTGAAGGCAGTGCAATCGCTCGAGTACAGCGGAGGTGCAAGGAAATTCGTGACTTTGATATCCGTGCCGAATGTCTGACCGCCATTTGTCGAGATATCGACCCACAGCGATCCCGCAACGCCCCCCTTGAAGTAACAGTCGTACCATGTCATGTAAACGGTTCCATCTGCACTAACAAATGGAAATGCGCCCTCAGCCCAGGCAGTCTGCGGTGGACTGTCATTAATCTGTATCGGTGACGTGAAATTTAGGCCACCGTCGGTCGAGCGAGAGAAGAAGACATCGGAGTTTGAGCCGTTGGTGTCATCTCGCTGCCAGCCGACATAGACATTGCCAACATACGGACTCGACATATTCGTATCGACCGTCATGAAGCACTTGTCGGCAAACCTGACCGGAGCACCGCTTACGTACTTGAGCTGGTCCACAGTCGAGGGTGTCCCCCACGTGCGACCGCCATCAGTCGTCTTGCAGACATAGATGCCACTTACACCGTAAAACCAGGGACCTTCATACGAGAGAAAGCAGGCATAGGCATCTCCCATGGGATCGCAGGCTACCGATGGATCACCTGTGTTTGTCCAGACGTAAGGCAGATTCACATCTGTCCAGGACGTTCCTCCATTGGAACTGTAGCTTACTCCAAGAGTGTTGCCAATGTCATTGTACGCGACTAAGACATTCAGCGGATCGCCCGTGAAATAGTGATTGACGATGATACTCGGTTCGTTTTGAATGTCAGTACCGGTATCCTGATTGACTTTAACATCAGTCCAGGCTGTAGCGCTTCCACACATCAGAAACGCCATGACAGCCAGCGCATAACAGAGAGGCCTCTTGGGACACATAACTCACCTCGTTCTTCAATTAGTTAGACTTATATAAGTATCGGATCAAACCGTAATAATCTGGATTACCTACTACCATTCTAGACAAGATTGCCCGGAATGCAAGAACTATTTTTCCAAACCGAAACCGCCAATCAGAGATAGCGGTTACAATCAAGAATGAAAAAGATGATAATTGATTGAATAGCAATTCCGTCAGGCCACGCTCACGGGTATCCATGAGCATGACCTGATATTCAGACTACGAGCGCGACTGCACAGTGCAGCGATTACAAGCAGGAATCGAACCACTCGAAGCAGGCCGCGCGTGGGCCGGGACCGCCTGTGAAGATGTATGCTATCAGATAGACGACATCATCAATGTCTGTCGCCCCAGAACAATCGGCATCTCCTGCTGCGAGATGTGGTTCAGGAGGAGGCCCACCTGTGAATATATATGCTATCAGATAGACAACGTCATCGATGTCGATCTCACCTGTGTTATTCGGATCGCCTCCCGCGACCGTGATCATCGCCTTATACGCATTCACCCGTCCATATCCGTATTGCGCATCCCAGCAGGGTGTGTTGTCACTGCCGACCATATCATCCGCAGAGCCGGTCAGCACAGTACGAATGTAGTCGAACGTGCGACCATAAGCTCCCGGCTGATCCCATGTTCCGCCTTTCGCCTCAGGTGCGCGCGCAAGCACGCGCGCGGCAATCCCGGCAGCAATTGCACAGGAGGCGGAGGTACCAGTGAAATCGCAGTGGTAGCTGTTCATGCCTGGATAGCAGGAGTACGGAATAGGTACTGCACCCAAGTCACCCATCCGA
>JAHJOQ010000167.1 GCA_018820315.1 Candidatus Zixiibacteriota bacterium
CGATTCGATATGATTATCCTCGATCCTCCCGCATTCTGCAAGAGCAAGACAGCTATAGTGAAGGCGTGCAGAGGCTACAAAGATATCAACCGCATAGCGATGCAGCTGTTGTCACCAAACGGCATTCTTGTGAGTTGCTCCTGTTCGCGACCAGTATCGGATGAATTGTTCATGAAAGTGTTGTGGCAGGCGTCGGTGGAGGCGAACCGAGATGCACAGTTGTTGTCACTTACCGGCCAGTCACCTGACCATCCGGTGCTACTGACATTCCCTGAAAGCAAATACCTCAAATGCGCGACGTTGCTGGTGCAGTGAGCCTCATCGAGGCATATTAGGGAGGACAGCGATCCTCGCCTGATCGGGCGAAGCGACGAGTAGGTAGTAGGTCAGCGATCCTTGCCTGAAATCGCGCAGCGATAGCAGGTCCGAGCGAAAGCGAGGAGATCCTGACACATCCCCCGTAAACCGCGATCAGAGATCACGGCCACGGTCATACACTCTACACCGCCACAGACGGAGTCTTTCCGTTGGAAAACGGAATCCAGACGTATCAGAAAGCGATTGACAACATCATGATAGCGCCTGATATTCAACCAGTATGTCGTTGCTCGACGACCGCAATCGAAGGGTTTATCATGTGCGATTATCCGGGATGTCACAGGAGCCCAGTTGGCTCAACTTCTAAGTGCTTTTTCCACCTCCCGGCAGAGAGCGAGCTGAAGCCACCACCTCATGAACTCAACCGCGAAGCGCGCGAAGATATGAAAAGAGGAGAGTACGACTTCGACGGTTGTATTTTCAATGGCAAGCAAGACTTTAGCAAGCTGGGTTTCAGTGTAGACACATCCTTTAGCCTCGCACACTTTCTCGGTGACGTAGACTTCAGCGGCTCAAGCTTTGGCAAATACACGAACTTCTCACAAGCGAGGTTCGAGGGGTTTGTTGATCTAAGCAACGTCACATTCATGGATAATGTGTCATTTGCCAATGCTTCTTTCGCCGAACAGGGGTCTGCCAAGAGCAAAAGATATAATGCCATTGTCGTCAAACATGCCAATTTTCAGAAGAAGGCTAACTTCACTGGCGCAGAGTTCGGCGGAGGCAATGCCATATTTCAAGCTACCCGATTCAACGGGATTGAGGCGAACTTCTCTAACTGCAAATTCCATGGCCGTATCACGTTCTTCAGAGACTGCCACTTCGATGGCAACTGCTTCTTCGTTGGAGCACAATTCTCGGGGGCGGAAGCGTCCTTCACAAAGTCAGAGTTTCGGGGAGATATCGTCTCCTTTCATGCAGCGCAGTTCACAAATGATGTAACCAGCTTCACGCAAACGCAGTTCATGGGAGGGGAAGTCAGATTCGTACTGGCGAGGTTTACGGGAGAAAGGGCACACTTCTCCCGAGCTGAATTCTCGTGTCAGTCTGTAGCCTTCGACGGGGCTGCATTCGTTGGCGGCGAAGTGCTGTTCGCAGAGACAAGATTCAGCTGCGATATCACATTCTGCAGCATTGAGATCGGCAGTGATATCAGTTTCGACGCAGTTCGACTTGGTGAGAAATCGCAGTTCCAATTTGAATCGGCGAATTTCGTTCGCTCTCGTGAAAATGCGCCAAGACTGCTATTTCGACGCATAAGATTCAATCCACTGCAGACGTTTTTCGACAACGTCAGATCAGGCAATCAATTCCTGGATTCGAACGTGTCTGAAAGACCTATTCTTCTCTTCCGACAATGCCAACTTAAAGACGTCTTCTTTTCGAATAACGAAATGATGCTCTTCTCTTTCTTCAGCAGTGTTTTCTTTGAAGAATCGCATTTGTTCTCAAACCAGTGGATAGAACGACCAGAAAGACTCGCAGGTTTTATTCCATTTCGGTCCATCAGAAGAACCCAGATTGTCGAGGAAGAGATGTTAGAGCAACTTAAGGCAGTGGGAGGAGATATATTCAAAAGTTGTGGATAGAATAGAATGAGCGTATCCTCTTAATAGTAAACAAGAGAACTCGGGTTTATCCGAGCAGGAGGACACGCTCATGAGGAATAGTAATGTAAGTAATTTGGAAAGTCGAGTGGAAA
>JAHJOQ010000168.1 GCA_018820315.1 Candidatus Zixiibacteriota bacterium
TGTGTTTATAGAGACGACATGCAGCAAACCTGCGTGACTAGTACGAATTGGACCGACAACAATCCGGGGACTTCGGAGAGATGCTATCGTGTCACGGCATGGAACGAGGCGTGCGGCGAGTCCGGATTCTCGAACCAAGCGTGTTGCACGGCCGGACCCTCCCCAGACTGTCCGATCCCTGTATGCTTCAGCTTCACTGATAACACGGAGGACTACTACGCCATCCAGATCGACATGGCTACCCTCGAGGGTATGTCTCTCCAGAAGTGCGATGAGATCGGCGTATTCGACGGTCCGCTCTGTGTCGGAGCCTCCGTATTCCAAGAAACCTGGCCGATGGCGATTGTGGCTTGGGAAGATGATCCTCAGACTCCAGCGGTTGACGGTTACATATCCGGCAATCCAATGACATTCAAAATCGCAAGGTCGCTTGACTGCGAGCACTGCATGGCGATGAACGTAGTCTACCTTCTCGGAGACGGTAACTTCGGAACCGGACCTTTCGCAGAAATAGCCTCAATGGATGGACAGTGTATTGTATGGATCGAACTCGAGCTTGATCGAGGTTGGAACTTCAAATCCGTCAATGTGGATCCTGATCCTTCTGACATGCTCACGATTTTCGCGTCGGTCATAGACGATGTGAGCATCATCAAAGGCAGAACGGGCTTCTGTATTCCTGGCGGTGTCTGCACGCTCAGCGACTGGGATCCATTTCAAGCCTACAAGATCCACATGCAGGCAGATCACTTGCTCGAGATCTGCGGTGCGCCGATCGATGTCGAGACTCCAATCCCGCTTCCCTCGGGATGGAGCTGGATCACCTATCTCCCGAATTGCCCGATAGATGCTGTAGGCGCTACGGCATCGATTGTCGACTGTCTCGACATTCTGAAAGCCATGTACGGATTCTACATTCCACCAAACAACTTCATGGGAGATATGTATACGACCGAGGGTTACGCAGCGCATTTGCACTGTGCGGACGTCTTAACATATCCTACGTGCCCAGTCATGGCTGCGAAGCAATCGCGAAGTGATGCTGCCGCTCTGGCGAATGAAACAGCACACTTCGGTGCGGTCCGCCCCACTGAGGATTACCATGCGGTTGTCATTCACGTGAACGGTAATGTTCAATTTGGTGACGAAGTCGGTGTTTATTCCAGCTCCGGATTACTCATCGGAGTGGGCGCGTACCAGGGTGGACCGATCGCTGTTAGAGCGTGGGCAGATGATGCTCGGACAAATGAAATCGATGGATGGATCAACGGTGATGAGATGTATGTGCGGTTCTACAAAACGGCAACAAGTAGTGAGTCCTCCCCAGCACTCAGCCTGATCAAGGGCAGTTTTGCCTTGGGCGAGTCGCCATTTACCACTCTACAAATGGACGTCGGCGGTTCACGCCCGCCCAAGTCGGAGTTCAGTTTGTCCGTAAACTATCCGAATCCTTTCAATCCAGAGACAACAATTAGCTTCACGTTGTCGCAGGCTCAGCACATTGAACTGCTGATCCATAATCTGCTAGGGCAGAAAATCAGGACTGTTGCGGAAGGGTACTTCAAGGCTGGAGAGCATCAAGTCACATGGGATGGAAAGGACTCCGATGGCCGGGCGGTTCCTTCTGGTGTCTACTTCTACACTATCGAGGTTGATGGACACGAAGAGACTAGGAAGATGACTCTAATCAAGTAGTCAAGGCATCTGTTGTCACTAGTGAAGAAGGAGATGAAGACATGAAACAGCTTCAAGCAGTGGTTGTTACTGCTGCGATAGTAATCTGGGCTCTTGGGGCAGTCCCAGCGATCTATTCGCAGCCGTGTGATGATATTCACTTTCTGTTCACCACAACGGAGGACTACTACGCTATCCAGGTGGATTCTGTGGGTGCGGATTGCATGTTGGAGGTGTGCGACGAGATCGGAGTGTTCGATGGCGATCTCTGTGTTGGTGCAGCAGTATACATGGGTCAGTGGCCGATAGCTATACAAGCCTGGGAAGATGATCCGATTACTGAGGATGTCATTGACGGCTATATCGAAGGCAATGAAATGAGCTTCCGAATATGGAAGCATCAGAGCGATACAGAGCATTCTGACTATCAGGAGCACTATATCTTAGGAAATGGGACATTCGGTTACGATATCTATGCCGAGATATGGCTGGAGTGCCCGTGCCAGCCGCCTGGCATATCGTGTCCTGAGATGCCGATTGATGTGCTGGTGTGTGATCCTGGCGAAGTCTGCGTTGAGCTCCTGATAGTTGATTATGAAGTCGTGGACGCGGGTGACGCTTCTTGGGCCAACGATCTGCTCTGTTTCACTGCCACCGCTTCCGGGGCGTACGACTTCCGGGTCATAGCCAGTAGTAGCTGCGGTGCAGATACGTGTGATCTGACAATAAATGTCCAGATTGGTGAGCGACCCATTATCGGTTGTCCGGAGACAGCTGTCGATACGGCAGTCTGTGAGCCCATTGAGATCTGTGTCGACATGCCCATTGAAAACTACTCGCAGGTGTCGGCTGAAGGCGGAACATGGGCGGAAGATCTTGCCTGCCTCATTGTTGACACATCCGGCACTTACAGGCTGGTAGTCACGGCCGTGAACGACTGTGGGACCACTACGTGCAGCCTCTGGGTAATAGCAGCCGTCGGCGATGTCGATCCTCCTATGATCCAATGCCCGCCGGACACCATGATTGGGTGCAGTGACGATGTTCCGATAGTGCAGCCGCAGGTGATCGACAATTGTGATCCGCAGCCGGTGTTGGAGTATTTCGACACCGAGTTCCCGGGTGACTGTCCGAGCGAATGGACCATTGTCAGAAAGTGGGTGGCGACCGACTTTTTAGGCAATTCTGATACCTGCGAGATGGTGATTACCATTCAGGACACAACTCCACCAGCTGTAGATTGTCCTCCGGACACCGTTATTGACTGTGACGACTCGACCGACCCGTCGAACACGGGCACTGCCACCGCCACCGACAACTGCACGGCGAGTCCTGTCGTCACATATTCAGATGTCCAGAATGGTGATGTGATCACTCGTACATGGACTGCTACTGATGACTGTGGCAACACCAATCAGTGCGATCAGACTATCACCCTGACAGATGTCACCGCTCCTGTCGCGACGTGTCCATCGGATACGACGGTGGAATGTATAGCTGATGTGCCGGCAGCTGATGTTGGTCTTGTTTCAGTGACTGATAACTGTGATCCGAGTCCTGTGGTGACTCATATCAGTGATGTCTCCGACGGCAACAGCTGTCCCGAGGTAATCACCCGGACTTACAGGGTGACCGACGCTTCGGGCAACTGGTCCGAGTGTACACAGCTTATCACCGTAGATGATACTACAGTTCCAGTTGTGACCTGTCCTTCGGACACCGTTATACCGATAAACAGCTCGTACGAACCTGAATGCACCGGCGGATACCCCGTCGTGACTGACAATTGCGATCCGTCACCATCCGTAACTTACCGGGATTCATCTCTTGCCGGCGGGATCGTTCGTATCTGGTCATCGGAGGACGATTGTGGAAACACGTCTATGTGCATGCAGGCAATAGGCCTGGGAGCTCCTGAGTATCCCATCGATTGCCCCGGTGCTGCGATTGACGCGCACATTTGTGGTCCTGATAGCATCTGTATTGATCTGCCCATTGTCGAAAACGCACAGGTCGATGTTCAGGGAGATGCTGTCTGGCATGATGATCAGCTGTGCTTTTTCGCTGCCACCGCTGGCACGTACAGTTTCGCGGTGACCGCTACTGTTTATTGCGGGACCGCCTACACATGCGATATTACCGTCAATGTTGAAATGACGCCGGAGGTTCAAATTGACTGTCCGGATGTTCCAATCAACATGTCTGTCTGCATTCCGGTCGAGGTATGTGTAGATCTGGATATCGAGAATTACAATCAGGTTAGTGTAAACGGGGCTACATGGGATGACGGTCAACTCTGCTTCGATGCCGACCAGTACGGTACTTACGTGTTTGAAGTTGTCGCCAGTAACGAATGCGGCGATGACACATGCATGCTAACTGTAGAACTTGATGATTCGTGCGAGTGCCTTGGAGGACGATCGGTCTTCGAACCTGACACTCTGTACGCAGTCTTCAGCAACGCCATAGATCCGATTATCCTCAACATATTCGTTGGCGACTTCGAGACCTGCGATGTGGACGACATTGATGAGGCGAGCATACTGATTAACGGATCGGTTGTGCCATCAGCGACGATGGTTGTGCCCATACACCCTGATTTCTTGGGCGAGGTACTAAAGATTACTTTCCCCGCGAAGGAGTTCCTCGAGACTTATGGAGTCCTGTGGGATTGGAGCGATCAGCCATATACTGTATCAGGCATGTTCACGAATGGTGCGGAGTTCATGTTTGAGGATATGATTAGCATTTTCGGACACAGATCGGGGGATGCAAATGGTAATGGTTACATTGATCTGGATGATATAATGTATCTGGTGACATTCATTTTCGCGGACGGATCCGCCCCCGATCCGATCGAGCTCGGTGATGCCGATTGCTCAGGAGTAGTGGATATTGATGATGTAGTCTTCTTGATAGACTATGTCTTTTCTGGAGGTCCGGAGCCAAGTGTAAGCTGCCTATAGGGCAGCTTACACTCGTGCACATATCGCAATGCGCTGTGTCGGTTATCTATGGACAATCTGAAATGAGACCCTTGAATCGGCACGGTGGATTCCGGCTCCTGGAGGCTGGCTTGGATCCGTGCCACCTGTTTAAAAGTAAGAAATGACATAACTACCGGGAGCCGAAAAGGTGTTCTTAAGACGAAATGCACTTATCTTCTTGAGGCATTCTCCTCTCTTGCTTCTTACACTCACAATACTTGTAGGGAGCTTAGTATCCGCAGCCGCGGCTCAGCCATGCGCTGGTCCTGTGACACATTTCACGTTTAATTCCGATACTGAAGACTACTACGCGTTGATCCTCGATTCTGCATGCCTCTGCTGTGATTTGGATACGTGTGACGAGATAGGCGTTTTCGACGGCGATCTGTGCGTAGGAGCTTCAGTTTTCATGGGTGAATGGCCGCTGGATCTTATGGCGTGGGAGGATGATCCCATGACTGACTCCGTCGATGGATACACTGACGGCAGTCAGATAGTCTTTCGAATCTGGAATTACTCGACGGAAGTGGAGGTTATCGATGAGATATCTGCAGCCTTCACACACGGGGACGGCACCTTTGGTGGCAGTACCTATGCTCGACTGTGGATCGATTGCAGTTGGCAATGCGGTGACTGCAATCGTAGCACTAATGTCGATATCGATGACATGATGTTTATCATCAATTATATGTTTGCCGGAGGACCAGCACCGAACCCGTTTGAAATCGGTGATGTCAACTGCCTTGATGAAATCGATATCGATGACATCATGTACCTGATCAACTACATCTTTGCGGGTGGTCCCACGCCATGTGAAGGCTGTTGAGCGATCCAGCATTTTCCTAGAACTCCACACTTATCACTACCAGCCTGATATCGCAGAGTAACTGGCTGATCCAGAGTCCAACTCCCGGTAGAAGCGAAACGCTTAAGGATCTTATGTCGCCATCTTTAGTGTTCTGCAAATTGAGACTCTGGAGGATTCATAAATAGTTTTCCAGATCACGACCTAGACGTTGACTACCGGTCAGCGCCGCCTAAAATAGCTTGACGAAGTATCCGAAAACACAATATATTGTGGTTGCTGGATATAGAACCACAATAGCTTGTGGTATTGAGTGGTCACTTGGTGAGTGAACCAGTTCCGGCATGATGGAAACAGCCAGCTTTGGCAGGCTTGATGCCTGAGATCTTGATCGCCAACGCCGCAGTGCTCCATCTGACCAGGAGACTGGAAGGTGGCCGCAGAAGGAAAAATGCAGAAATGATGGCAGATAACACCATCGTCCACCAATCTCTGATCTGTGCAACACAGGGACTTACGAAGCCTCTGTTTGCTGGAATGTCGGATAAGACGTGTTATCTGACGTTCGGAAGAGGCATTTTGTGGGCAGGAATTGCAGGCTTATTCGTGTTTCGGAGGGTGTGGATCGAAGTGGAGTGGCAAGTAAGCGGTAGCACTACAGGCGGTTATCTGTGTTGTCACCTGTTACGGCGGCTGCCTGTTCTCTGCTCTTTGGCGTCCTCGATGCCCCTAAATGGGCACTTTCCGGAAGGCGGATGCCGCCAAATCGAGCATCAGCCGAA
>JAHJOQ010000169.1 GCA_018820315.1 Candidatus Zixiibacteriota bacterium
CATCGCAAACATCGACATAGTCGCGAGTGACATCGAGATAGCTCTTTCCCGCAAGCCAGCCGGGGACTTTCTCCTGCTTTCGATCCTGGAAGATCAGATTCCCTTTCTGCTGGCCGTACATCTTACGATAGACTTTGGCCGCTTTGTTGTGCAGACGGTAATCCCCTGGACTGCATTCGGCGCCCATGAACGGAATCACTCTACCATCGAGAGTCACGATCGAATTCCACGCATGGTTGTTTCCGGAGTTAGCCCAGTGCGGGGTGTAATCGCTCGTGACAGCGAGACCATTGGCACGGAAGGCATAGATCGTGACATTCGTCATGTCTTCGCAACGCCCCATGCCGTGTTCGAGCATCTCTGTCAGACCCTGATCGGTCGGATGGTAGTAGTAGCGCTCATCGAATTTGAACCACTTCATGATATCGTCATTTATCAACTTCGCAGCCTCTATCGGATTTGACGGGTCGGTCATACGAGACTCAATGCCGGCATATTTCAACATGAAATACTGTCGCCACGGTTCGAGCGGTTCGCCGCTGCCGCGATATGGAAGGACATAATCGCGAAAGCATTCATACGACATGTTCTTCGCCCACGGCCTCTCGCGCCACGCCTTGAAAGCGAAGTCGATTTGTTTGATCAGAAACTCTGACGTGATAGTCTTCAAATCATAAATCCGGTCCTTTTTGCTGAAATCGAGAGTGCCATGAACATCCTCAAGAGTATCGCACGCCGCCAGCAGCGTCTTGAAATCGGGATAATCGAGCACGTTGAACTCAATTTCGGTATCGATGGTGTCGTGCAGCTTGTACGTCACATAGCTGTGGTCTTCCATGTTCGCTATCAGAAAATAGGCGGCATCGAGCTTCAACGAATCGCCTTCAGATTCGTAATACGACAGCACAGCCTCAAGCTCAGCTCGATTCGCTCCCGCGGAATCAAGCGCAGCGGCAACATCGGGCGGATATGACGCGGCATGAACGCCGATCAGGGCCGCATACCCCAGTAGTAGAACCATAGATAAGAATATTGCAGCGACTTTCCGTGACATGTTATCCTCCATGTAACCTATTATCCGCGTTTCATCATATCGTTAACGAATCAACTCAATCTTGCCATCGTTGCAAGAGGTTTTTTCAATGATCCATGATAACCGACTGTTGGAACCGCACCATTGTGTCAAACGTTAAACTGGCAGGACTGAGGTAAACCATGAAAGTGCTATACATATTTCCGCATCCCGACGACGAGTCTTTCGGGGTTGCGCATGCGATGCACAACCAGCGCCGAAATGGGCACAAAGTGCATCTGCTTACACTCACCCGGGGTGGCGCAACAAAACAGCGGCACAAGTTTGAATACAGCATCGATGAGATGGGTGAGCTTCGATTTAAAGAGATGCTTGATGTCGCAAAAGTACTCGATCTCTCCGGAATGACCGTCCTCGATCTGCCCGATTCCGGACTCTCCGAGATGGATCCGCGCATCATTGAAAGAGCAGTTGCCAACGAGATCGAACACATTCAACCGGCTGTCGTCGTCACTTACGCCGTGCATGGTATTAGCGGCTTCCACGATCACCTCGTGACGTATGCGGTGGTCAAACGCGCGTTTGTCACGCTACAGGAGAGAGTATCATATCTGAAACGACTCGCGTTGTTCACGATTACTGAGGATGTTGCAGCCAAAGGCGCGCTATTCAAGCTGAACGGATCGAAACTGGAGAATATCGATTGCATTTTTGATGTAGATGATGTCGATATCGCAGCCGCATACAAAGCGCTCGACTGCTATGTCACATTCAAGGAGACTATCGATAAATCGGGCATTAGGGACTTCATCGGCAAGCGGGTAGTGTTCGAATTCTACCGCGAGAAGTTCGACCCACCGGTACAAAGTCTATTCGACCGGCTTCATACATAGCCGGCAGAAAACCTGAATCGCACATCCTGATTAATTACAACTATTGCATCTGAGGCCATCGCATACTATCTTCCTGCTTTGACGAATCGGAGCAATAATGACTCAGGAACTCGGCGCGCTGCTGACAACCGCAGCGCTCATAGGATTCATTCACACAGTTCTCGGACCTGACCACTATGTCCCATTTGTCGCTATGGCGCGTGCGAGGAACTGGTCCCGTCCGAAAACGATTATCATTACAATCTGGTGCGGTATCGGTCACGTTCTCAGTTCGGTTGTCATCGGTTTGATCGGCATTGCAATCGGTATATCGGTGACAAGCCTCGAATCTGTCGAGGCAATCCGCGGAGATCTTGCGGCATGGGCGTTGACAGCGTTCGGATTGGTCTATTTCGTATGGGGTCTACGCCGCGCGATGAGACAC
>JAHJOQ010000170.1 GCA_018820315.1 Candidatus Zixiibacteriota bacterium
TGTTATTATGAGTTAATCATAATAATTATTAATATAATAAGGGTTTTATAAAAGCATAAAAAATATAAAGGAGGTGAAGTCTGTAGGACTTTGGTCTTTTTTCAAATAACGATTAGTTTCTGGTATGGTTAATAATCAATAATAAGGAGGGGGTTTAATGAGTGCAACTATACTTTTTGCATTAGGATGCGGGGTATTAGGCGTTATATACGCCATAATGACCGCGATATGGGTAACAAAGCAGGACGCAGGGAATGCGAAGATGCAGGAGATCTCAAATGCTGTTAAAGAGGGCGCAATGGCGTTCCTTGCACGCGAATACAAAACGGTCGCAATGGTTGCGGTGCCTTTGACAGTTCTTCTGGCCTTCCTAGGAACCTGGACGGCTATAGGATTCGTCGTAGGTACGGTCGGTTCGGCAGTCGCCGGATACATCGGCATGATGGTATCGGTGCGGGCCAACGTGCGCACGGCCCAGGCAGCCTATAAGGGCATCCAGGCCGCACTCGGCCTTGCTTTCAAGGGCGGCTCGGTGACCGGTGTTATGGTTGTTGGCCTCGGAATTATAGGCCTTGCGGGTTTTTATTATATAGTAAAACAGGCGGCTCCTGATCAGGCTTTCCATGCACTGATCGGCCTGGGTTTCGGATGCTCACTCATGAGCGTGTTCGCCCGTATCGCAGGCGGTATTTACACAAAGGCTGCTGACGTAGGAGCTGATCTTGTTGGAAAGGTCGAAGCAGGTATTCCAGAAGACGATCCGAGAAACCCTGCTGTTATTGCAGACAACGTTGGAGACAATGTAGGGGACTGCGCAGGCATGGCAGCTGACCTTTATGAGACATACACGGTTACGCTCGTTGCTGCAATGCTTCTTGCAAAGACTGTTTTTGGCGCTGAGAGCGCATGGGTTGAGTTTCCACTCATGCTCGGCGGAATCTCGATCATTGCTTCCATTATTGGAACATTTGCAGTAAGACTCGGCAAAAGCGGATATATCATGGGCGCCCTGTACAAGGGACTCGCTGTAGCCGGCGTGCTTGCAGCAGTAACATTTTATATCGTGACCGGTGAATTCCTGAAAGGTGTAGATCCGGCTTCAATGGTATCTCACCCTTCATTTACCCAGATGAACGTTTTCCTTATGGCGCTTATCGGCCTTGCATTGACCGGAGTGATCGTGATTATAACTGAGTATTTCACTGCTGCGCAGTATCCCCCGGTGAAACACATTGCACAAGCCAGTTTGACTGGTCATGGAACAAATGTTATAGCAGGCCTTGCGGTCAGCATGAAGTCAACCGCAGCACCTGTTCTGGTTATCGTTGCTTCGATCCTTGGTGCATATCATTTAGGCGGTGGATTTAACGGCGATGCATCAGGCGGTCTTTTTGCTATTGCCTTATCAGCGGTTTCGATGCTTTCGATGACTGGCATCGTGGTGGCCATTGACACTTACGGGCCGATCACGGACAATGCAGGCGGCATAGCAGAAATGGCAGGAATGCCTGAAGAGATCCGTAACATCACAGACCCATTGGATGCAGTTGGCAACACCACAAAGGCTGTTACAAAGGGTTATGCAATCGGTTCAGCAGCTCTTGCTGCACTGGTTCTCTTTGCCGAGTATTCCCGCTCTTTCGTGGATCCGATCACGAAATTGGCGATGGACATCAAATTCGATCTCTCGAACCCGATGGTTCTGGCAGGTCTCTTTATCGGCGGTCTGCTCCCTTATTATTACGGCTCACTCCTTATGGAGGCCGTTGCTAAGGCTGCCGGCGGCATCGTTGTTGAAGTGCGCAGGCAGTTCCGTGAGATCCCCGGCATCATGGAAGGCACGGGAAAGCCGGAGTACGGCAAGTGTGTTGACATCGTGACCAAGGGTGCTATTCAGCAGATGATGGTTCCTGCGCTTATCCCGGTTGTTGTTCCGGTCATCGTGGGCTTCACCCTGGGCCGTGAGGCCCTCGGCGGCGTGCTTATCGGCAGCATTGTTACCGGCCTGTTCCAGGCCATCGCCATGACAAGCGGCGGCGGCGCATGGGACAACGCCAAAAAATCCTTTGAAGATGGCGTTACTGATTCCACAGGGAAAGTTCATAAGAAGGGCAGCGATGGACACAAGGCCTCTGTCACGGGCGATACAGTCGGCGATCCGTACAAGGATACAGCCGGTCCTGCAATCAACCCGATGATCAAGGTCATCAACATTGTCGCGCTTCTGCTGGTTCCATTGCTTTAGAAGCGGTATTGTTGTACTTTAAAGGCCGTCCTCTTTTAGAAAGGGGGCGGCCTTTTTTATCGTGAATCGTGAATCGTAGATCGAACGACGAATGACGAACAACGAACGACGAACGACGAATCACGAACCTATTTAAAGATATCATCCATGAAATCAAGAACAAAGCCGTCAACCGCCTTCCTGTCGGGAAGTGACGCGGCCATGCCGTACATTGCTGCTGTTCCTTCCGATGAAGCCTTCGGATTTGCAATTACCTCTTGGACAGATTCTCTCAAATCGGATATGAACGGTTCCGCAACTTTTTCATGGGCGGCAGTAACCATCATATGAAGGGAAGACGGGAACTGCTGGCGGTCAAGGTGCCAGCCCCGCCTCTCCATCGCGTCTCCGAGAGCGAATATGTCGAGTGTGTCCGAAGCAAAAGCAAAAACTGACATATCCGGTTTTCCGAGAACATAAAGCCCTTTTATGCCGGCGATTCCTTCCATTATGACTTTTGCGCTTTTCATGGCCGATTCCGCAAGTCGCATATAGCCCTCTTCTCCGATCGAATTCAAAGCGGCCCAGGCTGCCGCAATCGATCCCCCGGCCCTTGTGCCTGTCATGGAAGGGGATGCATATATTCCACCGGGCCAGTTTGAATAGACAAAGAACTGGTGGCGGCGCAATTCTTTGCTCCGGTAAAGCACGACAGATGCCCCTTTTGCGGCATACCCGTATTTATGTATATCGGCTGATATCGAAGTAACTCCGGGGACGGAGAAATCGAAGGGGGTTACGGGGTGCCCGAGTTTTTTCAGCCATGGAAGCATAAATCCGCCGAGGCATGAATCGACGTGAA
>JAHJOQ010000171.1 GCA_018820315.1 Candidatus Zixiibacteriota bacterium
GACAGTGGACTACACAAAAATAGGCAGAGATGCCGTAGCGAGACTCCTGATAACACATCAGAAAGTCATTGAACGGATCATGGATTTAGGCTATACAGTTTTGCCTATGAGAATAGGGACATTTGCTGAAGATGAGGCCGAAGTCATCGATGTTCTTCGCAAAGGATACGATCTCATAACCAGTACTATGCGGAAAGTGGTCGATAAAGTAGAAGTCGACATAGTGGCTACCTGGAGTGACCTGACCTCGATCATAAAAGAGGTCCAGGAGGAGAAAGAAATCAAGGAGTTTAGAGAACAGCTCTTGGCGAATCCCAAGGCGATGACCGTAGATGACCAGATGAAGGCTGGATTGATGGTTCAAAAGGCCTTGGACAAGAAGAGAGAATGTTACGCCATCCGAGTACGGAGCGAGCTCAAGGCTGTTAGCGAGGCTGTCCGTGAGCATGACCTCATGGATGATAAGATGGTGGCGAACTGCGCCTTTCTGCTGGAGAAACTGAAACAAGAGGAGTTCGACAAGACCGTGGAAGAGTTGAATGCTCGATTTGGGGAAAAGCTGAACTTCAGATGCGTTGGACCGCTCCCACCATACAGTTTCTATACATTGGACGTGAGAAGGATGCAATACGAAGATTTGGATTGGGCTAAGAAAAGACTCGGATTGGGTGATTTCACAACCAGCGAGAGGATCACGAAAGCCTATCGCAAAGCCGCGTTCTCTTCCCACCCTGATCACAACCCGGATGCACCCCAAGCAGAAAGGGAGCTTGCTGATGCAACCAAGGCCTACGAGATACTTACTGATTATGGCCAGGCCTGCGAACAGCGGGACAGCAAGGACAAATACTCTTTCTGCAAGGAAGATTTTGAGAAGAATTCGATCCTGATCACCGTTAGGTGAAGCTTCCCAGGGTCAAGCAGGGACAGGTGGAATATGGAAAAAGAAGGTAAGTACATATACTGTATAATAGAGTCAGATACACCTCAGTCGTTCGGCGCAACAGGGATCGGTGGAAGAGGTGACGAAGTACACACCGTTTGCTCCAATGGATTGGCAGCAGAGGTGAGCAACTCCCCCATCAAGAAATATCCTGTCTCAAGAGAAAACTTGCTGTGTCATCAACGTACTGTCGAAGAGGCCATGAAGACTCATACAGTTTTGCCGGTTAAATTCGTTACTATTGCCAAAGATGAGCAGCAAGTAAAAATGATATTGGAAGCAGAACATGATAAATTTATGGATTTGTTCAAGAAACTCGATGGGAAAGAAGAACTAGGACTGAAGGCAATCTTCAAAGAGGATGTTATCTATGATAAGATCCTCGGAACATATCACGATATAAAGGCGGCGAAAGAGGGCATCGCATCACTCTCCCCTGAAGAGAGGCACCATCAATTGATAGAGGTCGGACGGCAGGTTGAAGTCGCTCTGCAAAAAGAGAGAGAGATTTGCGCAGAGGCTATTTCAAGTGCTCTTGTACCTCTATCAGTCGACATGAAGGTAAATGATACATACGGTAGTATGATGATTCTCAATGCTGCCTTCCTGGTGGAGAAGTGCAGAGAAGGAGAGTTTGACGAGAAGGTGGAGGAACTGAACCAGAGATTCGGCGACGCAGTATCATTTAAGTATGTTGGCCCGGTGCCTGCATGTAATTTTGTTAATCTTGTAATTGAGATGGAGAAATATCCGAATGGCATTTCTGCTTGATGACATCTTGCTTGCGCCGGTAAACGGTGTAGTATGGCTGGGCCGGAAGTTTAACGAAGTCGCGCAAAAGGAATACTCCGGACAGGATTGCATTAAAGAGCAACTCATGGAACTGCAACTCAGGTTTGAAGTGGACGAGATTGGCGAGGAGGAATACGGCAGTCGGGAGAAGGAGCTCCTGGAGCGATTGGATGCTATCAACGAATAGCTTACATTCGATGAGTAATACAAGGCTGAAAGTCTTGATGATATCACAGTGATCGACGGCACACCCTAACCCTTCCAGAAGACAAGGGGGCGATCCAATGCCTAATGTAGAGGAAGTAGGAAAAGCAGTTGTTGCTTTTCTGCAAAGAACTCACAGTGCAAGAGAAGTGAAGGTAATCAAGGTCGCAAAGGTCGGCGATGGATGGGAAACCGATGCGGAAGCGTATGAAGACAGTTCTTTCCTAAAATCCTTGGGCCTTCCAACAAAAGTGCAGGACAGGAACGTCTACACTATTAGACTCGGCAAGGATTTGGAAATTGAATCCTACGAACGAATGGATCAGCCGATGCAAACGGATTAGCTTTCAAGAGGTGTGAAGCAGTATGACTGAGGATTCTCTCATATACTTGTATTGTGTTGCAAAAGAAGTGCCACAACTGACAGACATAGAGCATTTTGCCGACAGCCTCTATTCCGTGTGCCACAAAGCGCTTCATGCCGTGGTCAGCAAAGTTGGGGAAAGCGAATTCAATGAGGAGAATCTGAAGAGGAATCTGGCCAACCCTGACTGGGTTAGGGCAAGAGTAACTGATCATGAGAGGATAGTAGAGGGAGTCATGCAAAGTGCTTGCGTAATTCCCTTTAAGTTCGGAACCATATTCAGGACCGAAGACAGACTCAGGACAATGCTCGCAGAGCATGCATACGATCTGGTACACACTTTAGAGAAGCTAGAGGGCACAGAGGAATGGGGAGTAAAGATTTTCTGTGACAGAGAGAAACTGGAAAAGAGTCTAATCACGGAAATCGAGGGACTCTCGCAGATAGATAAACTGATCAACTCTTCCGCCCCCGGAAAGGTCTTCTTTCTGAGGAAGAAAAGGGAAGAGTTGATCAACTCGGCAGCAAAGGAAGCCATCAGGAAATGTGGTCAAGATAGTGTTGATATGCTTGGCCGCAAGAGTATCGCCATACGAAGGAATGAATTGCTGCCAAGAGAAGCCACGCCAGGAAGAGATGAAATGATTCTAAACGTTGCCTTTCTGGTAGAGAAAAGCAGGGTTACACGATTTCTACTAGTGCTTGATGATCTAAAGGTAAGATATAGCCATAAAGGCTTGAGCTTCGATTGTACCGGCCCCTGGCCGCCGTATAATTTCTGCCAGCTCTCAGAAGGAAAAGTGCAGCATGGATGATCTGGTCACTCAATCAGAACAGGTAACTCTCTTAGAGGTTCTTGATAGAGTATTGAATAAAGGCGTAGTCATATCCGGAGACATCGTCATCTCCGTGGCTGATGTGGATCTTGTCTATTTGGGGTTGAAGGTTCTGCTTAGTTCGGTGGAGACCATGGAACGCCTAAGAGGAGCACCAATTAGAGGGCTCATCCGGAGCCAGCATAACGACCCGCTCGATCAGTCTGAGCCAATGGAATGGCCAGTAGTATGAACATATACATCTACGGCATAATCGACTCCAGCGATGAGTTAGGCGAGTCCATTCATGGATTGGACGGATCTGAAATCTACAATATTCCTTATCGTGATATAGGGGTGGCGGTAAGTGATCTGGATGGGAAGATGCGGGACATTACCCAGGGCAGAGCTGTGGAACATGGGCGTGTTGTGGAGAGGCTAATGACAAACTGTACCGTTTTGCCGGTCAAGTTCTGTACCGTCCTCGCTATCCGAGAAGATGTTCTTTCTATGATGAAGGACAACTACGGTGATTTCAAGCGCGACTTGGAAAGACTTCGCAACAAAGTGGAGTTCGGGGTGAAAGTCATCTGGTCCGGAGAAGCGATAAGAGAGCGTGTGGCCGTTACCCATAGTGGAGGAAATGCCACAGTCAATGGATTAGCTGATTCACCGGCGAAGCGTTTTCTAACGAAAGCATACAGCAGCTACAAGACAGATAGGGAACTCGAGGAGAAAGCGGAAAGATATGTTGCAGCTCTGGATCACTTGCTGAGTCAGGTTGCTGTTGAAAAGAAGCTCGAACGACTGAAAACCGACAATCTGCTCTTGAACGCGGTTTACTTGGTTGACAGAAACAGGCAAAACGATTTCAAGGAGGCGTTCGAGAACACTAAGCGTATCTACGGGAATCTTAAGTATTTGTTTAGCGGTCCCTGGCCTCCATACAGCTTTGTCAGCCTATCTGGGAGGCTTCATCCGCTAAGACATTCTGCGTCTGAAGAAGTACTTGAGACAGCGTTGCAGCATGAACCTGGTCCGCAAGGCGATTTGATATGACAATGAATAGAACTGTCGAGACAGATATCCCTGAGACGTTCATCAAGGAGATAGGAAAATCGCAGGCTGCTATCGGCGAGAGAATTGATGCCAACCCTGCAAATGTAGAGAAGGGAATGGCAAAACTCGTCCTGACAGTCGTAGAGTTGATCAGAAAGCTAATGGAAAAACAGGCAATGAGAAGGGTAGAGGGAGGCACTCTCACCGATGAGGAGATAGAAAGAATTGGCGAGACTTTGATGAAATTAGAAGACAAAATGCAAGAGCTGAAAGAGGTATTTGGCCTTAAAGACGAAGAGCTCAATCTCAATCTAGGACCACTGGGAGATCTGATATAGGTGGACAGGATGCGTGAAGTAGTAGAGCCCGTGATAGGCTGCATTACATTTCGAGAACAAGAACGAATATTAAGGGATATTACGGACAGAATCAACCTGGCCGGAGGAGCACAAGACAGAATTAGATTAGCCAAGAACTTGAACAGAGAAGTGGATGTGCTCGTCTCTTGTCCGGCCTACGACAATGAGACCTTTGATTGCAGGAATTGCCGTTTTGTTTCGAACTTGCGCAGAAAGACAGCAGCAGTGTTCATGAGGCTCGATGCGA
>JAHJOQ010000172.1 GCA_018820315.1 Candidatus Zixiibacteriota bacterium
TGATCTTGCAGTTTTAGATACTATTAATAATAATAATTGGTCAGGTGATGCTTTGTCAGTTGCAAATGGTGGAACAGGAACAAGCACTATTGGCTGGACTGGCTTGCTGACAATTAATAACGGAGTATTTGGAACTACAACTGCAGTAAATAATAGCGGGTGGGTTGATGATGGAACAAATGTAAGGTTAGATTCTATTACGGATAAAGTTGGAATTGGGACAATTGATCCTGGCACTAATAAGGTGAAAATTTATAATGATACTTCTGCAAATCCAACTACATTGTATGTAAATAATGCATATGATAATAATGCATACGCAATTCAAGGGATTGCTAACGGTGTAGGTGGAAATAGCCACTATGCAGGATATTTTGAAGCATCAGGAGCAGCTAATAATTATGGAATATATTCAGTGGCAGCCAAAAATTATTTTTCCGGGAATGTAGGCATCGGGACAACATTTCAAGTAAATAAATTAACTGTCGGTGGTAATACAAGTATTGGTTCAGGATATATGACTACAGTAGGTCCAACAGACGGAATGATAGTAGAAGGGAGTGTCGGTATTGGCATAACAAATCCCGGAACGTATAAACTTAATGTTGCAGGTAGTATTAACGCGATCAGCCTTTATATCTCTGGCGTACAAAAAGATACTGTTTGGGACGCTAAGATGACTAATCCAATGACCGCCGCGGGAGATATTATTTATGGCGGCACTAGTGGAACTCCTACTAGATTGGCTGATATAGCAACAGGAAATGCTTTAATTTCTGGCGGAGTCGGTGTAGCTCCTTCTTGGGGCAAAATTGGCTTAACTACTCATGTTACAGGCACTTTGCCTATTGCAAACGGAGGCACAGGAACAACAACTTTAAATAATCTTATTATTCTTGGCACTCATACAACAGGAAATTATGTAGCAGGAATAACAGCTGGAAACGCGATAACCATTTCAGGAACAGCAGGAGAAGGATGGTCTCCTGCTGTCGCGGTTACAGCTGATAGTATAAATAGTGATGAAATTGAAGATGATAGTTTAGATTTTGTTGATTTTCAAGACATCCTTGATCTTGACGCTTCAACTAAAATTAATTTTGGCGGTAATAATTTCACTATGGATTTAACTGGCACTGGCGATTTTATGATAGCAGACGCTGGAACGCCAATCCATATTTTTGATGATGCAGGCAACGTCGGGATTGGGACGGCGAGTCCTGGAACGTATAAACTTAATGTTGCTGGAAAAATTTATGCGTCAATTCAAGGAACTGTGGCAGGAGAAGTAATAACAGCTGACAGATCTATAACCACTGGCGCAGGATTAACAGGCGGAGGCGACTTAACAGCAAACAGAACTTTTGATGTTGGAGCAGGAACTTGTATCACGGTTAATGCGGACAATGTCGCGGTTACAGCAAATTGTATTAGCGATGCGCAACTTGCTTTTGACACAGGTCAGAATTTAACTACAACCAGCAGCCCTACTTTTGCCGGATTAACATTAAGTGGGAATTTGGTTTTAGGAAGTAATACATTAACAACTTCTAGTACAACGGTTGTGACTAATTTAAATGCAGATAAATTAGATAGTATTGATTCCTTGCAGTTTTTAAGATCTGATGTTACAGATAATTATACTTCAGGAAATTTAACTTTTGACTCAGGGACAACATTAGACATAAACGGAGATATTAGAATAGCTGATACTAGTATTATTTTAGACGGAGGAGCAACTGATTTTATTACGACAGGAAATATTTCTTTTAATACTGATAATTTGGTTATAGATGTTATTAATGCAAGGCTCGGGATTGGGACGGCGAGTCCGGGGGCGAAGTTGAGCGTTCCTGCGGCAACAACCGCGGCAGGCGGAATAGCTTTTGGAACAGATACAAATTTATATAGATCAGCCGTAAACACATTAAAGACAGATGATACATTTCTTGCCGCAAATATTTCAGGAGCAAACACGGGAGACCAGACAATTACTCTTACAGGAGATGTTACTGGAGGTGGAACAGGCAGTTTTGCAACAACGATTTCTGATAACTCCGTAGATGGCACAGATATTGCTTTGGGCTCTGACGCTACAGGAGATATGATGTATTATAATGGCACTGATTGGGCTAGACTTCCGGCTGGCACTAGCGGATATGTTCTTAAATCTCAAGGCGCTGCTATCCCAGTATGGGGAGCGGATACAAATACAGACATTTACTGGACAGGAACATCAACTAATTTAGTTGCCGCGACAGGAAGAACATCTCTTGGATTAGTAATTGGAACAGATGTCCAGGCATATGACGCTGATTTGGCTGATTTGGCAGATGGAACACTAACGGCAACAAAAGTGCAATATGGAGATTTATTTATTACAACAGCAGGAGCAGACGGGCAGGTATGGAAATCAGACGGCACAGGAGCAGGGGTTTGGGGAGCGGATACTAATACAGAATATACAGCAAGCAATGGTCTGACACTTTCTGGAACAGTATTTGAGTTGGGAGGAGCATTATCAAAAACAACAACAATAACTCAAGGAACCTTTGATGTTAATTTTGATTCTAATACTTTAGTAATTAAGGGGACTATGGATAGAGTTGGGATTAGGACATCAGCGCCTCTTACTCAATTAGATGTAAGAAGAAATAATGCTAAAGCTGCTACTGGCGCTTTTGAAAACATTTTTCAGGTAGCAAGCGCTGATGCAACAGATCCTTTAGCTTTGCGTATGGGGATAAAAACAGATGTAACTGGGAGTAATAGATATGGCGCAATTGAAGTAGATGATGCTGGAACAAAACGAGATATTGCATTACAACCTAATGGAGGCAACGTCGGGATTGGGACGACGAGTCCACAGCAGAAATTGCATGTTGAAGGGCAGTGCGTGACAGGAGACACGCTTTTGCCGATTATATCGGCAAAAGAAATAAAAAAAACAGAAACTAAGTTTCCAAATAATTTTTCCCGCCAACGGCGGGAAAAATTATTTGGAAACTTAGTTTCTTCTTCATCCAATAATCAAGTTTCCGAACAAATTAAGGAAGTAGAAATAAAAGATGTAAAAGCAGGTGATTATGTTATGTCTTTAAATGAAAAAACAGGCGAGTTAGAGCCTGCTAAGATTAATGGATTAATGGATATGGGAGTAAAAACTATTTATGAAATGGAAACAGAGGACGGAAAAAAGATTAGGACTACCGGAAACCATCCATATTTAGTGAAGCAAACCAACCAAAAAACCCTTCTTGAAAAAGAAGAGTTTCTTGATGCGGTAGGCAGTGGAATCGAACCACGTACTTTAAAGAGTACCGAACAGGTATCAACTGCCGCTCCTACCATAGGAGAATACCTACCACAAACCTACCGCAATCATAGTATAACAACTGACCAAAATAATAACAACCCCATGAATGAGGTTGTTATTGATGATACTCAGAAGCACGCGCTTCCAACAGTTGATACCCGATATTCACAGTATAACAAAACAGAAAACTTTGTCAAGTGGTGGTGGGAGGATATAAATTTGTCAAATCCTAATTTAGTATCTAATATTTTCTCGTGTATTGATTTCAATAATTTGGATCAACTTTCTGTCCTTGATGATGTTAAAAATAATTCTGATATGAAGTCCGATTTGGATGCGGTATGTATTGCTATAGCCGACAAGCTTTCTGACATTGCGATGTTGGATAGGATGGGAGAAAGAACAGACTGCTTTAATCTCGCGAACGATTTTGTCAGCTGTAATTCTATCAAATCGTCGCAGACGTTTTTGCACTGCTTGGTTGAAAAATTGATAAGTGAACATAATCATGAGATTAAAAATTCTTTTTCAATGTCTTCTGCTTTAACCCAGCCATCATTAGCGTCAGCTTCGGCGACAATTGATTCGTATCTGGCAATCGCGGAAGGCGAACTTAATTCTTTATCCCAATCATCAAGTTCATCTTCTGATAACTTAACGATAAATTCTTTTAATGCCGCTACAGATTCAGCTGTATTAGACATTAAAACACCGACAACGGATTTGTCTTTAATGAATACTGGTTTTGATAATAATGATGAGTTCATAAAATTAAATAATAAAAATAAAATTTCTAACCGTCAGAATCCTCTGCTGAGAGATTCTGACGAGGCCATTTTTGATTACATTACACATAATACCAAAAACAGCGATGGCTTGTCAAATGCCAATCACGCCAACCAAAAAACCGCCAAAGATACTGTCACTCAATTTTCAATTTCCAATTCTCAATTTTCAAACAATGATCAAAAAGAAAATTTCCAATTTCCAATTTTCAATTTCCAAACAATTTCCAATGATCAAATTTCCAATTCTCAAACAATATATCAGGAAAATGAAGAAAGCGCAAAAGATATGGCGGAATTTGGTAGAGACGAGGCAATGCCTCGTCTCTACGATGCTCAAAAGCACGCGCTTCCAACAACAGTCGCAATGGACAATACTGAATGGACAAAGGTTGCGGAATTGGAAGAGGGAATGGAAATTGCTGTTGTTAATGATGGCATGGAAGGAGTTGACTCTGATTTATCTAACGGGGTAAAATTCGTTAAAATTAAACGAATTACAATTCTTCCTCCAGAACAAGTTTATGATATTGAAGTAGAAGGCACGCATAACTTTGTCGCCAATGGAATTATTGCCCATAATACTTATTTTAGCGGCAACGTCGGCATCGGGACGACGAGTCCGGGGGCGAAGTTGGATGTTGAAGTTTCAAGTGGTGGCGCGGCGACTATTGGACATCCAAGCAACAGCGCGACAGGAAATTATGCAATTGCAATGGGTTATAATACAACAGCCAATAACGACAGTGCAACAGCAATGGGTTATGGTACA
>JAHJOQ010000173.1 GCA_018820315.1 Candidatus Zixiibacteriota bacterium
AAATCCAAATGTCAAATCAAATCCAAAATCCAAATGTCAAAAAATACAACCTAGAAGAAAGAAGCTCAAGAATTAACTTTAATATTTAGCAAAATCGTTTCAACATTAAATAATTAGAAAATTAAACATTCAATCAAAATTAGAAATTCAAAATTGTATAAATCTTTGTCATTTGGATTTTTAATTACTATCGTTTCAACATTAAATAATTAGAAAATTAAACATTCAATCAAAATTCAAAATTAGAAATTCAAAATTGTATAAATCTTTGTTATTTGGATTTTTAATTACTATCGTTTTGTCATTAAATAATTAGAAAATTAAAAATTCATTCAAAATTCAAAATTAGAAATTAAACGTTGCATTTCAAATGTTAATGAGATATAATTATTAGAGAATTTTAAGAGTAATTTATTAGCTATTTTTGTAATTATCATTTTGATATTTGCATTTTAATTTAAATCGTTTATGTTAAAAAAATTTATTGTTTTCTTGTTAGTTATTGTTGGTTCAGTTATGTTTTTCACCAACTCCGCGCAAGCGGGGTCGGTTGGAACGACGCAAGCTTGTGTTAACGCAAAAGCAAAGTTTCAAGCAGGTTATATTACAGGCGACGCAAGCACAGATGTTTATAATACTCCATACCAAAAAAATCTTAATTATTTTTATTGCTATGATGAAACAAATGTTAATAATCTTAATGTTGTCTATAATAGCCAAAATGGATATTTGATAATAAATAATGTTTTTAATTTTGGCGCCAACCATGTTGAATTGCATTTTTGTAAAATTAATCTTTTTAACGCAGGCAAAATTACTGCTGATGGACAGCAGGGAACAATTGTTATTGACACTACTGATGGTGTTTATGATGGTAATACTAATTATGCTGGGTCTGGTATAAGCAAATCGTGTTTACCAACTGACAATTATTTTTATCATAATGGCACTCTTCAGGCCTCAGGTCATGACGGTTGGGTTGATATAAACAGTTATGAATATAAATTAGTAACAACTAGTCAAATCATTACATCAGGAATAGGTGGATATAATAGTTTGAATGGACGGAATATGATTAATTTTGGTGGTAGTGGCAGTAGTGGACAGGCCTGGAATAGTAACTTACCAGGCGGTGGCGGTGGAAATAATGGTGGCGGTGGCGGTGGCGGCGCTTGTAGCGGTTCTGGCGGTACTGTCGGTGGCAATAAAGGTGGTAGTGGCGGAATCGGCGGTTGTAATGGTGATGGTGATGGTAATGGTGGCGGTGGTGGTGGAACAATTAATATAAATAGTCAATCATCGTTAACGATTTCTGGAACTTTTTCTGCGAATGGCGGTGGCGGTCAGTACGGTGGCTCCTGGGATGGTGGCGGTGGCGGTGGCGGTGGCGGAACAATTAATATCAATAGCCAAGCAGCATTAACGATTTCTGGAACTTTTTCTGCGAATGGTGGCGGTGGCGGTGGCGGAAGATTAGTTGGTGGCGGTGGCGGTGGCGGAACAATTAATATTACTAGTCAATCATCATTGGGGATTAATAACACAGGAATTTTTTTAGCGAATGGAAGTGGTGCTAGTGATGGAACAATAAAAATAAGAACAAATTTTTCTTGTACTAAAGCAACAATATCAGGCAAACTTTATGCCTATCTTGGCGGTTCAGGCGGATCAATTACTTTTATAGGTGGCAGTTTTGAGGCGGTTGCGGAAAGTGAAATTAAATCATCAGGTTCAATCACAGTAATCTATCGCAACACTTGCGCAGGATTAGATACTGATTCTACTAAAGACCCTAACACATGTACTCCAAGTGGGTGTTCTTGTCTTGGAACCGGCGTCGTGTTGCTGCCATCAAAACCAATTGTTGTTTCTGAACCAAATATTTGCGAAGGAGGTGGAGAACCAACCAATTACGCGCCTTATGAACCAATAAATCCTGTGCCAACAATGGGTGATGACGGGCAGAGTTTATGTTTATCATTAAGCTGGCAATCAGGAGATCCTGAAGGAGACCCATTGGATTTTGAAATATATTTTGGCGATGATTTTGCTTTGGTGGATGGATTGGATCCAAGTGCTCTTATAACCACTCTCTATAATCAAGCAAGCGATTCTGGCGGAGCTTATGTGTCATACTCATATAATCTTGTTGACGCGGTGCCAAGTGTTTGCGATTTGAAAAACGGCACGATTTATTATTGGAAGATTAAAGCGAAAGATAACCTTTAGAAGTAATTTTTAATTTTGAATTTCAAATTTTGAAGCAATTTTGAATGTTAGAATATTTTAATTTTGAAACAATAAAACAATGCAAGATAAAAATAACAATTATGATTTAGAAGAACGGACAGCAGTTTTTGGGGAAAATGTTATTAAATTTTGTAAAACAATTAAACAAGACACGATCACAAAACCAATAATAAGCCAAATTATCAGATCTTCCACAAGTATAGGAGCAAACTATATGGAAGCAAATGGAGCAAGTTCAAAGAAAGACTTTAGAAATAAAATTTATATCTGCAAAAAAGAAATTCAAGAAACAAAACATTGGTTAAGAATGATCTCAGCTTGTATGCCAACAGAAACAAACAGAGCAAGAGAATTATGGAAAGAAGCTCAAGAATTAACTTTAATATTTGGCAAAATCGTTTCAACATTAAATAATTAGAAAATTAAACATTCAATCAAAATTCAAAATTAGAAATTCAAAATTGTATAAATCTTTGTTATTTG